>JASJAN010000016.1 GCA_030066985.1 Desulfobacterales bacterium | reverse complement strand
CCCATAGGGGTCTTAAGGCACCGGAAGGTGTGACATCAGGGGGTGATGACCGAATCTCCAGGGCGGCTAAAACTTTGGGTAAAATTGGCGATGCTCACGTTTTGCGCCTGGGCGCCGGCAGCAGCGGTAAATCCGAACAGAAAGCGGTCAAATTTGGCATTGTTCAAGGCGTCCAGTTGAAAAATTTGTTCCAAATCCGGCGGGCTCACCTCATAAATAATGCGGGTGTCACTGAAAAAGGGATCATCAGCGCCATTGAGCGTATCGCAGGCCGGATTGTCACATTGTTTCATCCACAGGCGCAGCTCATAATCACCTTCTCCGCCCACCTGCGTCGTGCGATCAACTTCCAGCCGCACGGCCCAGGGGCCTTTGGTGCTGGCGCCATTTAACCAGTTGACGGCACTGTCAACCGTGCCCCCCAAATCGGCCGAGGTCAGCAGGAGGCTCTGCTCATTGCGCGGCTCCTCGTCAAAAGGCGTTAAGGCATAGACGTTGGTGTCGTCTGAGCCCACATAAATGTTGCCCGTGGTTGGATCCACAACCGGGGAGGAGGTGACATTCCCCGGCGGCTGACCGGTTTCAGTGACAAGCTCAAAACTCCAGTTCTCGGTTCCGGTGGCTGCATCGACGGCATACACAAAACCATCCGCGTTGTCAATTCCGTTGGAAATCGCATAGACAACACTTTCGTCCAGTGAGAGGGCCGGTATGATATTGACGTCACCTCCGGCGGGAAACTCCCATATGATCTGTCCTAGACTTGGATTGATTTCCCTGATGGCCAGAAGCGCGTCTCTGGCGTCGGTGCCGATATATACGGTACCGTCCGAGCCAACAACCGGCGTTGAGTCAATATCAGATCCAACTCCCAGACGCCATCTTTCCGAACCGCCGGTATTGACGGCCACCAGTGAGTTGCCGAAAACGTCCGTATAAATTACGCCTGAACTTGAATCAACGCCCGGCATATATTCACTGGCATCAACCGTATTAAATGTCCATAGGACCGCTCCGTCCGATGGTCTGACGGCAAATAACGTATTGACGCGATCCGAGACATAGATGGTGCGGTTCGGTGCAGGGCCAATAGCCGGGCGTCCGAGGGAATATTCGGCGCCCGGATTCACGGGATTGGGTCTTTGCCATTCGCCTGCTGCCGGGAAGGGTGCCCCTGACTGACGCTGAGCTGAATTTAGCGCGTAAAGAACTCCGTCATTTGAGGCCACATAGATGGTTCCATCGGAGGCAATAGCCGGTGAAGATCGGACATCTCCACCGGTTGCAAACACCCACTTCTGGTTACCGGTGGCAGGATTGATGGCATAGACATTGTTATCATTGGAGCCCACATAAACTGTGCCGTCGTTGGGATCCACTGCCGGAGACGAGATGATATCACCCGATGCACCTGTAAATACCCATTTTTGGGTGCCGTCCGGATTGATGGCATACACATTGTTATCGTTGGACCCAATATAAATCGTGCCGGTGCTGGGATCCACCCCGGCTGAAGAGTCGATCCTGCCGGAAGGCGCGTCAAATTGCCACAGTCCCGGCCCATGACGGTTGTCGTCGTAGGAAGGATCATCGCGGCACGGCTGGGCAACATTGGCCTCGCGGCCCCAGAAGACATACTGGACGGCATCCTGGTTGCTATCCAGGGGGTCATCGCGGGTGTTCTGGTTGACGCTGCCCCCGTTGCAGTAAGCCAGGGTGTCGTTATTGGTGCGGGTGTCGAATTCAACGGCAATTTTAGGCGGATCCAGACCGCGGTCTGCGGCATCGGTGGCCAAAAAAGCGGTTCCGGCAGAGTTGGTGCGGCTGTCTCCGGCATAGCCGATTAATTCGCTGAGGTCGACATCCCCGCCCGCCGAGCTGGCGGTATTGTCGGCGGCATTGAGCAGGGTAAAGGTAATGCCGTCGCCCTGTGAGCTAAAATCCAGCAGAAAATAGGTCCGTATCCCTATCGCAAACAGGCAGGCGCCCTGCTCACAGTAATCGCGCTCACCACCAAAATCCCGGGTGGCGTCGTAAAAGGCCGATCCGAACTCATCTGTACCCCCACCGCCGATATCTAGCTCGAAATCAGTCAGATTGGGGTCAAAAAAACGGCTGTCGGTTTCCTGCTGGCGCAAATTGGAGACAAAATCTTCAGAGGTTATGTCCGGTTTACGGGATTCGGGTGGGATCAAAGAGTCGTTGTACACGTTCATGCCCAGGGCATAGGAATCGCCCACAGCGACCCCATCTGATTCGCCTTCGGCCATGACCATGTAGTTGCGTGGTGAGAGGATGACAAAATCGCCGTCGTAGGTACCGCCAGAATCCGCGTCAACTGTTAGCGGAAATGCGCTCAGAGGCGGTGTTGGGGGTGGAAACTGGGAAGCGGTCACATTTTCAAGGATCACCTTGCTGCCGTCGTCGACCAGGCGCGCATAGGCGTAATCCACCCGGTTGATATTAATTGCTCCATTAAATTTAGGAAAAAAATGCCTGGCATCCCGGGCAACATACAGGCTCCCGCCTTCATTGATGGTCCGATCCTCGGTGGGCTCAACCCCAAGCACGAGCTGCTCGCCTGTTAGGGCCAGAAAACTGGATCCGGCAATATCGATCTCCTGGCTGGTGCCGCTTATGGCCAAGCTATAGGCTTCATCGCGCATGGTAAGGATGTCCGGTCCGGTACCGGTAATATAATCGTAATTGATCAGCCAAACATCGTTTAGCGGGCTGGCAGGATCGGTGGTAAAGTCAACCGGTATCTCTCCGAGGCGCGGAGTTGCATAGACCACATCCGGCGCATCGACATCAGCGTCTGAATCAAACCAGGGGGTGAAAATATTGGGTTTGAAGGTGCCCGCATCAGTGACCGTGTAGGTGAGCGTATTGAGGGGATCGATGATATTGTCTTCGTCGAAATCCGCTGCACGCATCTCGAGGATGGCGTAACGTACACCGGATTCAGACAGATAGCGGGCCCGGCGGCTATCATTGCGGTTAGCAGTGCTGGCCATAGAGGTTGAAAACAGGGAAACCATGGCAACACCCAGAACGCCGAAGATTAGCATCAGGACCACCACATAGACGAGCACATTGCCCGCCGGGCCGAGGTGCTGCTGTTTCGGCAACAACGAAAAAGTGCATTTGGAATTCGGGTGTATAAGCCGTTTCATATCTTTTTTTATGGCCATATGCTGCCGTTTATTTTTTATCCCCGGTTTTGTTGGAGATTCAAACAAATCGAAGCAATGCTGCAGCGCTCGTTTTATGGCGCCGGCACCAGATTTCGCGGAAAAATGCGGGCACTGAACTGCCGCGTGACACTACGTTCCGCTATGAAATCAAAGCTGATATCAATGGCCTCAACATCATCATTGCCGTCACCATTCAGGTCTGATTTTGTGATGGCCATGGTAAAGGTATTTACATCATCCAACAACGGTTGCGGTCCATTGCCGCCGTTCACGGATATGATACCGTTGCTGAAAAGAATCTGTCGATTGCCGGTTAAGGTGCGGCTGGTATAATCCATGCGGCTGTTGGCCGCATAGGTGCCGGTATCGATGATATCGATGTCCCGCAGTTCTTCGCTAAGACGGTCGAGGGCGATTTGGGCCCTTAGGGCCCCTTCGGTCGTATCTCTGGCGGTCAAGTAACCATTCAAACCGGTATAGACAAACAGGGTGGTAAACACACCGATAATCCCCACCAAAACAATGGTGACGATCAGCTCTACCAGGGTAAAGCCTTTTTGTGATCCACATGCAAAGCGGAATTTAAAAAGTGACAAAGTGGTCATCGGTCTCCCTGTTTTTGGCTAAAATGGCCGTAAGCCTGTGGCGTCCGGCAATGGCCGGTGCACTCAGACCTGTCGGCTGCAGCACGATTTTTAGGTAGTCTGAGCCGCCGGACGTTTCGTCGCCGCTGCTGTTAAAGTAAATATATTCGGTTGTGATGCTGACGCCATTGATGGTCTGGCCCCCGTAAGTGGCGGCGATGTTGACCAGGGCGGTATCCGGGTTGCTGTTGATGGCGGCGACATACTCAGCCACAATTTGTTCCAGCAGCGCCTCGGCGTTGGCCTCGTCCCGGGTGGTCTCGATGGCATTCCAGCCGGAGCTTAAGGCGGTGCCCATAAAATTAACAAAAATGGCGCCCAAAATGCCGGCCGCAATGATGGTGACAATGACTTCCACCAGGGTAAAGCCTTTTGAGCCGCTATGTATGGTCTTGAAAAACGTCATTGCAGTAAACCGGTTTCCGGAATAACGGTGATCGTTCGGCTCTCTCCTTTGGCCGAAACGGTAATAACCAGATTATTGGCGAGTGCGACATTGCCGGGATCATTTTCCTTAAAATAGGCGGTGTACGGTTTTCCAATTCGATTAAAAAACAGGGTAAATGACGGTGTAATATCATCCAGATCAAGGTCGGCAAAACTGATGATGTCAGTGTTTTCACCGGGAAATTCTCTGCGATTTGCGGCCAGATCTTCTTCTCCGGCTTCTATATCCGGCTCTATCTCGCCGCCCTCAGTATCAGGCGTTATGGAGAACAACCAGTACTGATTTGTGCTGGTATCGAATTTAACGCCCCAGACCCGATTGCTCTGTCTCATTGCAGAGGCCTGGGCATAGCGAATCTGATTGCGGATCCGGTCGGTCTGGCCGACCACATCGACCTGATCGGTGGTTGCCGAGCGACCGATAACATAAGCGGCAATGATGGCAATCATCACCAAAACAGCGGTGATTTCAACCAGCGTGAAACCGTTTTGATAGCGCTGTGGGGGACAAGCTTTTGTAAGCATCCTTAATTTTTGGCAATTTTGGGGTTCGGTACATAGGGTTGTGCCGGCCGTCGCCGGCACAGAAAAATCTGATTTAATGGTATTATATTTTAGGGTGACACGTCAAGAAAAAGCCGTTGTTTTAGGCAGTTGCGGGACGCTACATATATAGATATATAGAGAGTTCCATATATATTCTCTGTAAATGTTTAACGCATTCAGGGGCTTTTGCGATAGAGGGGGGTGTAAAAGCAAGTGAGCTAAAGTGACTGAAGTGATCTAAAATGCCTAAAGTTCAGGTATGCAGTTTCGGAATTGGTAAGTTTTTTAGCCCGGCGGACAGATTGACGGCGCGTCATGTCGCCCGCACTTGAAAAGACAATGGTTTCGGCCTATACTTTTTACACACCTTCCAATTGCTTGCCAACTGACAAAAGGAATCCAAATGCAGCCCACAAAAATTAAAGCAGAACAAATTGCCACCCTTATTGCCGATTCCTACAAGGACCAAAACGACATTGTATGCTACCTGGGATCGAATGCCGCCACGCCCACAGCCTCGATTGAAGCCCTGACGCGCTCGATCAAATCTCAAAAGCCGCGTCTGCCGTTTATCAAGATGGTTCATCTGCTGTTGCAGGGCCCGGTTCCGTATGTCGAAAAGGGATTGCAGGATCGCGTCATGACCTATTCCATTTTTTCAGGGGGTGAGGTGCGACAGGCGGCTAATGAGGGGCGCGCTTATTACCTGCCCTGCACGCTGGCAAACCTGGAGAGTTTGATCGGCGAAGGGCACGCCTATGAACCCGATGTGGTCCTGATGAAAGTATGCCAGAATGAGTTCACCGGAGAATTCAGTCTGGGTTTAACAGTGGAAGCCCTTCACACGGCCATTGACCATGCCACAATTGTAATCGCCGAGCTGGACCCCTCAATGCCCTTTACCCAGGGACAGAGCGTGGTGGACGCCAGCTCAATTGATTACATCATCGAGGAAGGGGTTAAGCCGGTTTATGATTTTGCGGCACCGGATTTTGAAAACCTAACGCCCGAAGAAAGACGCATTGGAGAGTTGATCACCGAATATTTTATCCAGGACGGGATTACCCTGCAGGTGGGCATCGGCAAAATCCCGGATGCGGTGATCGGCACCATCCGGGATGCGCAATACAAAGATCTCGGGGTTCAAACCGAATTATATGGTGACGGGCTCATGCTGCTGGAAAAAGAGGGCATCGTCACCAATCGCAAGAAAAAGGCCAATATGGGCTACAGCACCACCAGCATAATTATGGGATCGCGAGAGCTCTACGATTTTGTGCACATGCGGGCCGGGGTTCAAATGCGGCCCTCGGCCTATACCAATTCGGCGGAAACGGTTCGGAAAAACAGCCCCTTTATATCGGTGAACACCGCTATCGGAGTTGATCTGCAGGGAAATGTGTGGGCCGATTTCATTGATCCCCGGCGCTACTACAGCGGGGTGGGCGGGCAGCCGGATTTTATCCGGGCCTTAAACGATCATGCTTACGGGGCGCCCATCATTGCCATCAAAAGCCGAACCCACAGGGGTAAATCAAAGATCACCAAGATGCATCCGGGCGGAATCAGCTTGACCGCCAGCGCCTATGACGGCCTTGTGATCGTGACCGAATACGGAATTGCCGATTTGCGCGGCTTGACCACCGGCGAAAAAGCCATGGCCATTGCCCGGATTGCCCATCCGCGCTTCAGCGAGGATTTGACGCGCTATGTTTATGAAGATCAGTTCTTCACCAAACCCATTGGACTTGACCTGGATAAAACCCCCAAGGGCGTCACCCTGTACGACGGTCAAACGACACTATCTGAAGGGTAGTTGATGCTGTAATAAACTGGCGCACCAGCCCCTCAACACGTTTTCCCCAGCAGGCGGACCATGGCGATTTTAAATAAAAAGATATCCATCTGGCCCCTATTTATATTGGTGGTGCTGTCGGTTTTGGCCTGCAGCACGACGCCGCGGTTTGCCGTTGAACCAATGCCGCAATATGATGCGCTATTTTCAAACTCCGAAGGCTGGACCGGTGGTGACGGCGTTTATTCGGCGGCATTGAATACCAGCACCATTGCCTGGTTTTTTGGCGACACGCGGATTGAACGAATCAAAAACCAGCAACATCCAAACGCGACACTGGTTAATAACTCAGTGGCCATTCAGCAGGGCAAAGATGCGGCCACCGCCAGCATGCGCTTTTATTATGGGCACACTGCCGACAACCAACCGGCGGCCCTGATCCAACCCGATGATGGGCGGGGATGGTTTTGGATTTTTGATGGCGTGATGACTCCGCAGGGGCTTTACGTTTTTCTGGCCCAAATAGAGCGCACAACCGGCCAGATGATCTTTGATTTTAAGGTGGTGGGAAACTGGTTGGGACACGTTGTCAACCCGGACGAATCGCCGTTACGCTGGCAGATCACCCAATCAAAAGTCCCGTGGTCGGCCTTTTCGCCTGCCGGCGGAATGCTGTGGGGGTCGGCCATACTGCTGGTCGATCATTTTTACTATATCTACGGAACGGCTGAAAAAATCCGTGAAGATAAATCGCAGAAACATATGATTTTAGCACGGGTACCCACCTCTTCGCTGGCGGATTTTTCGCAGTGGCGCTTTTTTGCCGAAGACCACTGGGTGGCGGATCAACAACGCGCCAGTCGTTTGAGCCCGAACATGCCCCATGAATATTCCGTCACCTATCTGCCGGCTTTGAATCAGTTTGCTGCTGTTTACTCACAAGATGGATTGTCGAAGCGCATTATGCTGCGTCTGTCACCCAACCCCCAGGGCCCCTGGGGCGAACCGATTCCGATATTTGAGTGTCCGGAAGCCGAGTGGGATGAATCCATTTTTTGTTACGCCGCCAAGGCCCACAGCGCGCTGTCCGGACGCCCCGACCAGCTGATTGTCACCTATGTTGCCAATTCGGTTGAATTTGATCGCATCGTCAATGATACGCGCTTGTATCGGCCGAGGTTTCTAAAGCTTTCCGCTATGTCACCTTAAAAGTTATTTTTTGACTTCTGATTGGATCCAGTCGAGAAAGGGCGGATAACCGTCCGAGATGGGGAGGCTGACGATACAGGGGCAATCGTAGCTGTGGAGGGATTTAACTTTTTCGATGAGTTGTGAAACTAATGCCTCTGTGGTTTTGGCAATTAGGACCACTTCTGAGTCCTGCTGAATCTTGCCCTCCCAGCGATATATGGACTGCATGCCATCCAGGACATTGACACACGCAGCCAGGTGCGATTCCACCAGCGCGTTGCCGATTTTTTCAGCTTCGGCTTTGCTGCCGGCGGTCATATAGATAAAGTTCACTACCATTGGAATATTACCTTTTTCAATGAATTTTGTAAGGTAAATTTTCGTTTAATTTGAAACTATAACCCATCTTAAAAATAGTAGATTACGTCCAAGGGTCCGCCTCCGGCGGATTAGATGCATTTTTATGATGGGTTATGAAATAGAGCGAACAATGCCACTACCAGCCTTCCAACGGCTTCCGCTTTTGACCGGCAAGGTTTCAAAACATTCCACCAGATCATCGACCTTGGCCTTGTTCCAGCCGTCCAGCTGGATACCAATCTGGTTGCCCGGTTTGGCAGACTTGACATTTTGCCTTTCGATCTGCAGGGAGGCTATTTTCCCGAAATAGGCGGGCCCCATTGCCGTAATCACCCGGAAATCTTTGCCCGTCTCAATGACACCCTCAAGCACCTCGCATCCGATCACCATTCCTTTTGAGCTAATGTTAAAAGTGGCAATGACTTTGGCTTTACCGGTAACCTTCTCTTTGGGTTCGGCGCTTTTAAAGCTTTGTGCAATTTTACGAATGTCTTCTGTCAATTTATAAATCGTGTCATACAGGCGCACCTCAACGCCAAATTCTTTGATTTCCTGCTCCAGTTTCGGCATCGTATCCACGCTGAATCCAACCACCAGCTTGCTTCCGGTTCGCGCCATTAGCACATCCGATTTTGACACGTTCCCGACACCGGATTGGATAACTTTAATCTGAACACCGGGCACATCAATTTCAGCCAGACTGGCGTTAATTGCTTCTGCTGTGCCGGCCACATCGCATTTGAGAACAATTTCCAATTTCTGATCAAGCTCAGACTCAGTGGATAATTTTTGCTGTTTTTTCTTACGGGTCATTGCTTTATATTATTTCGCCCAAAGAATTAATGATTTAGCGATAACTTCTCTTTGTCATCACGTTTCTCTTTTACCGAACGGCACCTAAATAATAATTTCTTTTTTAGCAGAGTCCAGGGGGGAAGACAATTAAATCTTGTTTTGCATAAAAATTAATGAAAAGCCGTAGCTCCAATAATTGACTACGCGTTTATTAATCATCACATTATGGTCTAAACTCGCGTTTGAAGGATAAAGGATAAATATCATTTTATTTCATTAATTTTTACCCGATGGGCGAGCCGGAGGTTTCCATCTGCTTCGTTATAAAGGGCGAAGCATAGTTGACTATAGCTTCGCCCTTAAAGCCTTGCAGATGAAAACCTCCAACTCGTGCAAAACAAGATTGGCTTCTGCGTTTTGCATGAAAATGAATGAGAGATTTAAGCTCTATTTACCTATGGCGATGTTTACCAATATTGATTTTATCAATTCTAAGAATCTCAAAATTAAAGGATAAAAATCATTTTATCTCATTCATTTTCACCCTTTGGGCTTCGCTTTCAGCTACGCCCCAACAAGACGGGCGGGCCCTGTTGAATCCCCTGCGGGGGCCGCGAAGCGGCATTCAACAGGGCGGGCCGCAGGCTTCCATCGGTCCGCCTGAGGCAGATAGCCTCGTCCTGAAATGATTTGCTCTGTCAGCTATTCAGTATCTGCTCGGCTGCCATGCGAGCGCACTCAAAGGGGTCCACTTCAACCCGGTCGGTTGAATCTTTGCGGTGTTCAAATACTACAAAATATAGCGCCTGAATTAGAAAAAGCAGCCATATGCCCAGCGCCTCAGAAACCATTGCGGCAGGCAGAACAGCCGAAAGCGTCAGACCTGTACCCAGCCCCAATCCGATTTCGACAGCCCAGCGCTTTAAGGCTGGCGTCCGGTTAAAGCAGGCGCCGCTGCGTATCCAGCTTAAGATTCCCAGGCCCACCCATATAAATGCCACGGTGGATTGGATTAAAAGTGCAGCAGTGAGCAGCAGTATGATCGGCCAGGCAACCGCTGAAAGCGGTCTGCATGCCCAGCGGGACAGCAAGATGCCGTATCCGGCCAGCAAGGCACCGATCAACAGATGATCACCCAGCGGCCAGGTTATGATAGCGTTTACGGATATACTCAAAAGTAAATAAAAAAGCCCGCTGAGTAAACCCCAAACGATAGTCGACCGTATGGGTTTGGCTTTGCTTTTCATGATGTTGCCCCTCCTTTGATGGCCTCTTTTCTTTGCAAAAGCTCAAGTTCAATTTCTTCTGCGCTGACATCGTGCCCCCCAAAACCGGATGGTGTTATCGGCGCCGATTCCTCCCAACGCTGTTGTTCGGCGCGGTGAAAATATTCTGTGGCTTTTTGCTGCAGGGTTTCATGCTGCAATCGCTGCTGACCGATATGCTCCCGCAGCTGTTTGATGTCTTGTGAGAGACGGTCGATATACTGGTGGCGATCGGATTGAATGGCGGTTAAGGGTTTGAGTTTTTTAATCAGCATACGGCCGATATCATCTTTATCATTTTTTAGAGCGATTTCCAGATCGGTCTCCAGACCAATGCGCTTTCGCTCGGCCTTTTCATAATCCTGGCGGGCCTGATCGCGGGCCCGGCATATGTGTTTAAGTTGGGCCTCTTTTTGCATCAGCGATGTTTGCATATCTCTGAGGTGTTGTTTGAGCAGCAGTTCCTGGCTTTCAATCTGATCCATGACGCCATGCAGATCTGCCTTACATAGTCTGATCATGCGTGTTAAAAGTCCCATTGTTATTTCCTCCAGATATTAACTCTATTGATGAATTGGAAAATGACCAACAGCAGTGTTAACGCCTGCCCCTGTAGCCTTCATACTGCAGGGCTTTTGAACTGGCTTTTTGCTTTCGCATAACCGTTGCCGGCTCCCCGGTAAAGGTATCTTCCACGCGTTGGCGCAGATTTGTGAGGTCCCGATCCAGGTTTTGACGGACTTCAGCCGAGCCCACAGTTGCATTGATCGACTCCTGCTCCCGGTAATAGCGCTGAATTTTCTTCAGGGCGTTTTCTTTTTTACCGGCTTTTACATCTGCGGCCACTTCCTGTTTGAGACGGTTGTAGTCTTCCTGAATAACCTTTTCCGTCCAGGCAGCTTTATCAATCGACGCCTGCACATCTTTTTTATTCTCCACACAGGCAATTTTAAAAGACTGGTCCAGTACCGTTTCCATTGACTGCCCGTTAAAACGATAGCGGGCTTTAATGCTGCCGATTTCAAAACTTGTTGTCGTAGCGGTGGGCACCTGCAGGGTCAGAAACAGTTTGCGGGTTTGCCCGATGCGCAAATTTCCCGGATAAAAGACGGCATAATCTTTTTTCCGGGTAATCGGGTAACCGGCTGCATCAACCACCGTCAGGCCGTCAGCTTTGGGAATCCAGATGGACACATTTGACGCCAGGGTTGCCTGCGCGTAGAAAAACTCCTTTTGAAATACTTCTGAAAACGCCATCGGATTTTCCAGATAATAGTAGTTGCCGGCACCACGGTCGGCAATGGCGGTCATCAGGTGTTCATTGAAATCATGGCCCACCCCCACGGTGCTGACGGCAAACTCTTTTTCAACGGCGATGTTGGCCATAGCGCCCAGGCGGGCAGTATCGGTGATGCCTTTATTGGCCAAGCCATCGGATATGAGCACCAGCTTGCGGGCATTCCCTATTTCTTGGCCGGCCAGCAGAACATCGATTCCGGCCTGTAGACCGGCGCCCAGATTGGTGCCGCCACCGGCGGTCACACCGGCGATGGCGCTTGCCAGCTGCTGTTTTTTAGCGGCGCTGACGGGTGTCAACGCTGAAACCCGCTGAACCCTGTCCGAGTAAGTAACCAACGCAAACCGGTCTTTGGCAGTCAGCATCGCTAAAAGCTGCGACACCGCCTGTCGGGCATCAATGAGCTTGCGGCCTTTCATAGAACCGCTGCGGTCCAGGACGATGACCATATCGACATTGCGCTCAACGGCGGTCTCCGCATAGAGGCCGTCGGCAGCAACCAGGGTTAAGGACAAGTTGACGCGGCCGGAAGATCCCTGCAGGACCTTATGCTGCACCAGATGGCCGCCAAGGCTCACCAGAGCGGAAACAGATTGAGACCCGCGTGGTACCGGCCTGAACTGGTCCGATAGCCATGTTTTTGCAATTCCGGTTGAATAGGCCAGAGCGCCTCCGGTTGCAGCGATCAGGACCACAATTAAAATCAAAGATTTTAGACGCGTTGGATTCATGGGATACTCCTTTCAGTTTTTAGGACTTCATCATAAAATTTAATTGCTTTATGTCTACCATTGTAATCCAAGGCGACCGAAACACAATTCAAAGAAATGTAAAAAGGAATGGCCATTTTTTTACATAACTTTTACTTTGAAATTGGCAGGATCTGATATACTGTCATTACAAAGAGATTGTTCTTTTGCAGACGAACATTCACCTCGATGTCGCCACGAAGACACCAAGTATTACTACTTTTAGGAATAATAGTTTGTATTCTTTGTGACCTTTGTGCCTTTGTGGCCAATAGAAGCTCAGTTAGAAGCGGGGGGAATACTAGATGGAAAGACCGAAAGCACGCATTCTTGTCGTTGAAGATGATCCTGCGCTGTTGCGCGGGCTTCTGGATGTCCTGGTCTACAATGGCTACGAGGTTAAAGGTGTCGAGGACGGCGGACAAGGCCTGAAGGCCGGTTTGCACGAGGCCTTTGATCTGCTTTTGCTGGATGTGATGTTGCCGACCCTGGATGGGTTTTCCATCTGCAAAGAAATCCGCAAAAAAAAGCCCGCCCAGGGCGTCATCATGATTACCGCCAAAGGCGCCGAAGATGATATTGTCACCGGATTCAATGCCGGTGCTGATGACTATATCAGCAAACCTTTCTCCCTCAGAGAAGTTATGGTGCGGATCGAAGCGGTTTTGAGGCGGACCGGTAAAGATCCAGGTGATGTTGAATTTAAATTTCACAATATCTTTTTTAATGGCAAGAATCTGATTGCTCAAGCGGAAAACCAAAGCATCGAACTGACGCGCAAAGAAATGGATATCATGGCCTACTTGCATCGTCATCGGGACCGCATCGTCTCGAAAAAGGAGTTGCTGACCGAGGTGTGGCATTATGCCGATGCCGATATTGAAACCCGAACAGTTGACATCCATATGTTGAAGCTGCGTAAAAAGATGTCGCAGCTGATGGGCGATGCGCCTTTGATCAACACCATCCGGGGTGAAGGTTACCGCTTGGAGCCTGAAAAATGAAACGCTTAAAAATACTCATCGCTATCTTTTGTGTGTGCGTCTCGGTGCCGCTGGGGTATTTCGTATGGCAGACCTATCGCGGTCTGGCGCAGGAGGAGGCCGCTACCCTGAGGTTTTTTGCCAATACCCTGTTTGACGAGATCGAGCAAGCCCTCGAGACCCTTGTGCGGCGCGAGGAGGGGCGGGTCATAGACGAATATAATTATTTTATGAGCCCTTCCAGTCGTTTGCGGGACGGCACAGATACGAATCGCTCGCCGCTTTCGCGCCTGCCGGCTGAAAATTATATTATGGGATATTTTCAGAACAATCCGGATGGCTCGTTTCAAACGCCGCTGGCACAGGAAGGGCAGACTGTGGCTGCCGATCGCAAAGATGCTGTCGCTCAGCTGGAAACGGCCAATCGTGAATTTAACCGTATCCGGACAACGGTGACCGATAAAATAGCCCCTGCACCGACGAAAGTGACTGTAACCAGCGAGCAAAAGAAAGGAGACGTATTTGCGGAAAAGTATCTGGATTTAAGCCGCGCAAAGAAATCCAAGGCCGCTTTAGGTCAAAAAGAAAAGCGATTGGAGTCGGTAACAGCGGCGCAAGCCCAAAATGTGGCCAGGCAGCAAGCCGGCGAAGGGGGCCGCAGCCCCGAGACCTCAACCACGGTTGTGCCCAAAAAACGATACAGTCGTCGCCCGTCCGCGCGAGCACCGTTTGCCGACCGCGGTTTCGCCGGCAAGCCCGCCGAAGAATTGTCATCGGAAATGGCGGCCAGCGAGGCCGATGCCACCGGCCAGGCAGCAGCCGTGTCCCGGGAAGCGGAAAGTTTTCAGGTGGAAGTGGCGCCTCTGCAATCGGTTTTGATTGGTGGCGATCAAATTTTTATTTTTCGCCGCATCATGATCAACCAGAAAATCTACCGGCAGGGCTTTGTCCTCAAAATTCGTTCGTTTTTAGAGCACCTTGTCCAAGATTACTTTCACCAGCAGCCAATGGCCGGTTTTGCCAATCTGCGACTTCAGGTGCTGGATCAGGGCCAGGTGATTAATATGGCTGAAGCCGGCGTAGCTGCGCAAGATCCTAAACTGGTCATACAACGCGCCTTTCCGCCACCCTTTGCTTTTTTAAACGCGACATTGAGCAGCGCTGAAATTCCACGTTCTGCCGGGCGCCAGACCCTGATGGTGATGATGGGGGTTTTGGCGGCCATATTTTTGCTGGGTTTGTTTGCGATCTATAAAAGTGCGCAAACCCTTGTAGACCTTTCCGAGCGCCGGGCCCAATTTGTGTCATCGGTCACCCACGAATTAAAAACCCCGTTGACCAATATCCGCATGTACATCGAGATGCTCGCACAGGGAATTGCCAAAGATACGGAGCGGGAACAGGAATATTTTCAAATTATCGATTCCGAAGGTTCGCGTCTAACCCGTCTGATCAACAACGTGCTGGATTTGGCCAAACTTGAGAAAAAGCAACGTGTCCTTGACCTCAAGCCGGGTACATTTGAGGAGGTGGTGGCCGAGGTGCAAACGGTGATGCAGGCCAAGCTGCAGCAGGAAGGCTATACCCTGACATCTGAAAATGAGGGCATTCGGCCGTTTAACTACGATCGGGAGGCCATGATCCAGGTGTTGATCAATTTGATTGAAAACAGCCTGAAATTTGGCCGGGCAGCAATACGCAAAGAAATTTTGATCCGAACATACGAGGATGGCCGCTGGGTGAAAATTGCAGTATCCGATTGCGGACCCGGCATTCCGCGGCGGGCGCTCAAGAAAATATTTGATGATTTTTACCGGGTGGACAATTCACTTACACAGACGACCCGCGGCACCGGTATTGGTCTGGCCCTGGTGAAAAAGTTTATCCATCTGATGGGGGGGCAGGTCACTGCCGCAAACAATCCGGAGGCGGGCTGTACCATAATGATTTCCTTACCTATGGCTGAATAATTGTAAGGGCGGGTAGTTTGGGTGCGGAGACTATACAAATATTTGAAATATTAATACCAGGAAATCGTTAATGGTTATTTGTTATTGGTTATTGGTGAAGAAAATTAATGAATATATTGAAAAATAGCGAATAACAAATAACCAATAACGAAAAAGGTTGATTATTAATCAACCTTTTGACCCAATGCCTCGTGCACCGCTTTGGCCAGTCTGCGGATGGTAAAGGGTTTCATGATCAATCCCTGGATGTTCAATTCTTCGGCGCGCTGCTCATTTATTCGTTCACTGTAGCCGGTGCAGATGATAATGGGGATGTCGGGACGGATTTGCCGCAATTCCTCTGTGAGGATATCACCGGTCATGTTGGGCATGGTCATGTCTGAAATGACTAGATCAAATTGATGCGGATCCGCCTGAAAGGCCTCAAGGGCTTTAATCGGCCGGGTCCAGGTCTTGACCTGATAGCCCAGCTTTTTAAGCATGTTTCTGCCCAGGTCAATCAGGCTGTCTTCATCATCAACCAGCAGAATGCATTCGCTGCCGGTCGGCAATGATTTTATCTCTTCGGTTTCTGAGACCGTCTGCCTTTCCATAATAGGGAAAAAAATGTCAAAACAGCTGCCTTTGCCAGGGGCACTTTCCACCTGAATAGTCCCACCGTGTCCCTTGACGATGCCATGCACGACGGCCAAACCCATCCCGGTACCCTTATCCTGCGTTTTGGTGGTAAAATACGGATCAAATATACGATCCATGGTGCCATTGTCCATGCCGTGGCCGGTATCGCTGATGCTGAGCTTCACATACGGCCCGGCTGTGAGATCCGGATGCAGAGCGGCAGCCTCGGTTTTCAAATCGACATTTTTCAGACTGACGTTCAAAATTCCAGCTGTATCGGCCATCGCATGGGCGGCATTGGTGCACAAATTCATCATGACCTGATGGATTTGGGTGGGATCGGCATAAATGGCATCCAGGTTGGATTCGATGTGCTGCTTGATTTCAATGGTAGTTGGCAATGAAGCCCGCAATAGATTCAAGGCTTCCTTGATAATGGGCGCTAAAGAAATGACTTGCTTGTTTTGTTCGCTTTTGCGGCTGAAAGCCAAAATTTGTTTGACCAGATCCTTGGCCCGATGGCCTGCCTTGAGCACCTGATCAATGTTGTAATGCTCCATAGAATCCTGACGGGTATCGTAAAGGGCCATTTCCGCATAGCCAATGATAGCCCCCAAAATGTTGTTGAAATCATGCGCTATACCGCCGGCCAGGGTGCCGATGGCCTCCATTTTTTGTGCCTGGATCAGCTGGGTTTTGAGCTGCTCGCTTTCTTCCTGGGCGGATTTCAGTTCGCTGATATCCCGGGTGATGGTCAAAATGTGGGGACGGCCATGAAGCTGGATCAAAATCGCAGACATCAGGGCCGTTATGATGCTGCAATCTTTCAGGCGAAATCGGGCTTCCAGGTTCTCAACTTTGCCGTATTCAGAAATCCCTTCCACCAGTTTTTGTCGCTCGCCGGGGTCTTCCCAAATATCAAGCTCGGCAGCGGTTTTTCCGATGACCTCGGTGGCGGACCAGCCTGTCACCCGCGAAAAGGCACTGTTGACGTCAATGCAGCGTCCGTCATCGGCCTGAATAATGGTGACCGGATCCGGAAAGGTCTCATAGACCGTCCGCAGGCGTTCTTCGCTTTCCTGCAGGGCCTGGCGGGTTTTTTTATTTTCCAGGGCGTTGGCAAATACCTGGCCGACAATATTGAGCAGCGAACTGGTGTCTTCGGCCCACATTTTTCCCTCACGAACCGAGTCCAGACCGATAAATCCAAGCACCTTGCCGCTGATGACCATCGGCACGCACAACAATGATCGTATACCCTGCTGCTCAAGCTCCTCTTTGACGGAGTTGGCTTCAGCAGGCAACTCTGAAACCCGCGGGATGGATACCATATCGCCGTCTAAAAAGCGTTTCATCGCCCAGGCAAAATGCTCTACAGGTGCGTTCTGGATGCGATCAATGGTCGCTTCAATTTGATCGGCGCACCATTCGTGGGTGCAGGAAACCATTTTTTGATCCGCTGAGAATTGAAACACGTAGCTGCGATCCGCATCGGCAAATTGACCGATTTGCTGCAGGGTGTGGTCAATTTCGTCATCAATTTGGGCCGGATGCAGGTTGATAAACTGGCTGGAAATCTTGGTGATCAGGTTTTGGAATTCGAGCCGATATTGCAGCTCATCTTCGGCGCGTTTGCGCTCGCTGATGTCGGTGATAATGCCCAAAATGGCCACCTCACCCTGATAGCGGATCAATTTGGTCGTGATAATGGCCGCAATCTTTTTGCCCGCTTTGGTGACCAGAAAATACTCATAGGGGGACACCTCCTGCCCTTGCATGTGTTTGGCAAAATTGGATTTGACCAAATCAACGGATTCCGGAGCAATCAAGGTTAAAAAATCAAAATCCGGGGCGCCTAATTCTTCTTTGCTGTACCCCATTATCTGGGTGCAGCGGCGGTTGACATATACCACCCGCCCCCCTTTGTTGATGAAAATCATGTTGGGGGATTGCTCGGTAATGATTTGAAAGGCTGTACTCATTTTGGGGGCAGCCGCATCGGTGTTCCTGGATTTAAGTTCTTTTTCCAGGGTGCGGTTGCGTTCGATCAATTCATCGCGGGTGGGTTTTGACATTCAATCTCCTGCATCAACATCTCAGATAAACTTGCTCGCTATGCTGCTGTGGCGCCCCAAAGAAAACGCATACATCCCCACAGTGCCAATGTATGCGCTTTTTACGGTTTCACCCCAATGCTCCTAAATGGTTGGGTTAAAAATTTGTAATAATTCTAATTAGTTTATAACGCAATTCATTGTCAATTGTCAAATTTTTCCTGCTATTTTTAAGATGCCCTATTCGAAAATCAGAAGATGTTTCACTGCAAGTATTATGGTGCCGCATGCCGATGATGCAGGTGGGCGAGCGCCGTCAGCCAAATACACCGTTTAAATCAAGCCCCTTTACCCCAGTGTGTCTGAATTGACAAAATCGTACCATCTGGATGTCACGTACTGGTTTTCGCGCGAAAATGATAAATTTGGCCATCTTTAGCTAAAAATTAAAATTAAGGGTTGAAATTTTTTGATTTATAGCGCATTAATTTCCCCTTAATTCTAAATCATTGATCTGACGATAGGGGTATGTTGTTTCTGCCTTGCGACAGTTTGAGTCAAAGCCTGTATGTTAATCTAAAAGGGGAGTTCAAAATGCAGAAGGTGGGTTTTTTACTATTGAGTTTGGTGATGGCGCTAATTTTGGGATCGGTGATGATCGTATCCGGTGAGGAAGATGCTGAAGATATGTGCGTTCCGATGGGAACCATCGAGCTCAGCGCCCCCGATGGCGTGGAGCAGAAGAGGGCGTCGGTGGGCTTTCCGCATGCTCAGCATTTTGGTTTTGAATGCCAGACCTGTCATCATAAATGGGACAATACCTCTCAGATTCAGGGGTGCATGACCTCGGGTTGTCACGATGTCAAGGAAGCGGCAACCAAAACCAAACAAGGGACGCCGTTGAGAGCTGATGAAATCCGATACTTCAAAAAAGCCTATCATGAATCATGCATCGGATGCCACAAGGTCATGAAGCTTAAAAACAGAAAAATTGAGATGTCCGGCCAAAAGCTTGACGGTCCATTGCCCAACCCCGGGCCTACCAGCTGTATCGGGTGCCATCCGAAAGAAGAATAAGGGGCGCATAAAACCATTCATCATATCCATCTGTATCTGTAAACCTCAGTGCAGGCGAATTCGTTTTAGCCGACTGAATTTTTCAAGCCGAATGGTCACATTTGCTGGTTGACAATCCGCATCCTGATAAAACACAATTAAGTGCAAGGATACCTCGTCCATGCCCAGATAAAAGCCATTGATTTTGGTAGCAGCCGAAACCAATTTTGAAGCCCGATCGATTTGATCGGGCTTTTCTGTTCCGGACCGAATCACCGCTCTAAAAAAACGCTTACCACTCTCACCGGTAAACATCCGTTCCACCGCAGGGCATAAATCTTCATATTTGAGCCAGGTCAGATCCTTGAGCGCTCTTTTAAACCGCTGCTGCAGGGTCTGGCTTTTGGCAAAGCAACCCATACCCACCCTATAGGTCGTATCGTTCATTGTTACCCCCGTTTTTAGACAGTGTTAATGTCATATAAACTATAGTGACTATGGTTTAAGATGTCCCTTTCTTAAGCTTCTGGCTTCTCGCTTCTTGCTTCGACTCGGCTGAGCTCGTCGCAGGCTGGCTTGATGCAGAGAATCAACTGCTTTCAGCCAGCAGCCAGATACTGACACCTGACACCTGAAACCTAATCGTATACGGTGCTACAGTGCTCATTAAAGTATTCAGCAGCTTCCTGGACCGTATCGAAGGTGATCCAGTCCCGCCATACGGTGATATCGCCCTGTCTGCGCGTCAGTTCGATCGTCGTATTGCCATGGTATTCGTAGCAATCATCATAGTCCGGACTGAAATTGTGCTTGGTCATTTTTTGATCCTCCTTTAGGGTTTTGTCCGCGGTTTGCAGCTAAAAACGCTTTCATTTTAAGACCACGTTAGCATGGTGGTTTGTCAGATACGGACAAAACGCAGGCTATATAATTTTTTCAGACGCTTGACCATTTAGCTGAAAGCAGGTTTAACTGGTACAGGTTGAGCCCGTTGGCCCGTTTGCCGGTAACAGATAAAATTTGATTGCATTCATTTTTAACGGTCTCAACGGGCTAAACCGGCAACCGGCTAACCTGATGACGTGACTTGCCTTTTTTGAGAAAGACGATAGTTTTGTCAACCATTTAATCAATTGGAGGGTATGAATGGCTCGCGGAGATCAACTGGCCCGGCAGTGGCGGATTTTGCAAAGTTTGATCGCATCACGCAGAGGAAAGACGGCTGCCGATCTGGCCGAGGAACTCGACTACCATTGGCGCACCGTATACCGGGATCTGGAAGCCTTACAGCTGGCCGGCTTTCCGTTATTTACCGATCGGGTGGACGGCAAAAACCGCTGGTCGATTCTGGAAAGTGCCCGGCAGCATATCCCGATTCCCCTGGACCTCACAGAAGTGATGGCGCTGTATTTTAGCCGGGGGTTGATGCGGGTTTTAAAGGATACGGTTTTTTATGCATCTTTGGAGTCATTTTTTCAAAAGATCAAAGCCACGCTGCCGTCCGAAACCATTAAATATCTGGAAAAGATCGAGCAAAGTCTTGAGATCGGCTCAAAGCCCTATAAACGCTATGATCACCTGCGAGATGCGGTCGAGCAAATCAGCCAAGCAACCGTTGATCGCCAGATCATTGAGATTGACTATTACACCATGAGCCGTAAAAAAAAGACCCGTCGCAAAGTAGCGCCATATAAAATTTGGTTTTTTGACGGTGCTTTTTACCTGGTTGGTAATTGCGGCCTACGTGAAAATATCCGTATTTTTGCCCTGGATCGGATTAAATCGCTGCAGGTGACCGATGAAGCGTTTGAGATGCCCACAGATTTTAAGGTCGAGGATTTTATGCAGACCAGTTTTGGGGTTTTTCATGGCAAACCTGAGGATGTGAAAATCCGGTTTGCGGCTGACATTGCCGGATATATTAAAGAAAAAACCTGGCACCAAACTCAAAAAATTACACCGCAAAAAGACGGGTCCATTATTTTTGAAGCCCGCGTGGCCGGAACCGATGAAATCAAATACTGGCTGATGAGCTGGGGGGGCAAGGCTGAAGTTCTGCGACCCGTAAGCTTGCGGGATGAAATGATTTCCGAAGCGCAAAGCATGCTGCAATGTTATCATCCCTGAATTTTACATGAAAATAGATGAGAATCATTCACTTAAAAGGTAAATCGGATAATAACCTTTTTATTTCTCATCTATTTTCACCCTTCGGGCGAGTCGGAGGCTCCCATATGCTGCGTTATTAAGGCCAAAGCATAGTCCCACTATGGCTTTGCCCTTAAGTGCCTTGTCTATGGAAGCCTCCGACTCGTGCAAGATTCAGGTAATAGTTTTTGAAATTCAATATCCTAATATCGATTTGCCAATATAGCGGCTTTTGAACTAAAGTGGGCCTCACCCCGTTTTATGCAATCCACCTCTTTTTGGCTTCACGCATCAGTTTGGCAATCGACAACCCCTGGGGACACCTGCGCTCTGCCTTTGAATAATCCAGACGGTCCAGGCGTGCTGCAACGCCGGGCGCCAATTTTTTAAATTCCGCTATCGCCCGGGCATCGTCATCGTAGCTGTTGGCGTACATCAGGTAGCGCATCACATCCCCGATGGGGGCTTCTCCATCCACGCACGATTCGCAAATATCCGTGCAACCGGCACAGTAGGCCGAGCGGGTCTCCCGGGCATATCGCTGCATCAATTCGTTATCCCGGACAGACAGCTGGGTCTTATCCAGGGCCGCGGCCACATTGGCCATCAGGATGCTCATATTCGGCATTTGCGAGCAAATACTGGCGATTTGAGGATTTTGCCACACGGCCTTGAGTTTGGCCTGGGCGTCGCTGAACCCTTTTTGCAAAAAGCGCCCGGCCAGTTTAAGCTCGGTTTCCGAGTTTGTTCGAATCTGTCCGCCGCCCTGGGTTTTCATGGCCGTCAGGCCAATACCCGCCTCGACACAGGCATCGACTGCGCGCCGCATGTCAGTTGAATGCATCAGCCGATAATTGTAGGTCATCATGATGCCGTCTATCCAGCCCAATTTGGGGGCACCCTGCAGACAGCCTTCCATATTGCTGTGGGTGCTGAATCCAAACAGCCGGATCTTGCCGGCGGCCTTGGCTTTTTCAGCCCAGGCTCTGGTATCCGCGTCCATTTCGCTGATGCTGCTGATAGCGTGAACAAAGAAAAGATCCACATAATCGGTCTGCATGCGCTCAAGGGATTCATCCAGCTCACGGGTCATGCCTTTGATGCTCCAGGCACCGGATTTGGTCACCAGAAAGATTTTCTGACGATCCTGTGGGTATTTGGCGAAATACTTGCCGATGCCTATTTCGCTTCTGCCGCCGCCGTAACTATGGGCGGTATCCCAGTATGTTACGCCCCAATTGATGGCCTGTTTGAGCATCAGATGATTGGATTCGATATCAAACATTCCCCCCAGAGACAGAATCGAGACTTCCTGACCGGTCTTGCCAAAAGGGCGGGTGGCAATGGTGCCATTGGTTTCTGCAGCGTTTAGCCGCCCCGCCACCGGGGCTACAACCGAGCCCATGCCGGCTATGCCGGCGGTCTTTAAAAAATCTCTGCGCGTATAATTGGATTTCTTTTTTTTCATGATCATATACTCCTTTGTTTTATGTTTTGTCTTCTAAGAAAGAATTAACGCATGTTTGCGGGATCGCGACTCGTTTTCAGCGGTCACTCGGATAGCCCTTTTACCCTGCACCGGGCATTCATGCTCACAGACACCGCAGCCAATGCATAAAGCGGGATCGACATAAGGCTGTTGCAGCCGAATTAGAATCGATACCCTCTTTTGGGCCGCCGGCGGCTGATCAAACGGATGTTTGGCGTCAATGGTTAAGCTGTGGCTTGTATTGGCAATAATTTGATGTCTCTGCAGGTCCGAACGTCCCGGCACAGCACAATAATAATCACCGGTAGCAAACTGCTGTGCGATAAGCACATCGGTTTGAAATTCGATTCGAGTGTTATCGGCCGATTTGACGACCAGCGGCTGCAGGATGCGTACATCATTGAACACTTCCCGGGTAAAGATCGCCTTGGGGCTGACCGGACAATTCTCCTGGCAGACAATACAGGGACGATCCATGGCCCAGGGCAGGCAGCGGCCGCGATCGATAAAGGCGGTGCCGATCTTTATGGGTCCCTGCTTAGCATATGGACCCAGACCCCGGCGCTCCGTTAGGCTGATCGGCCGGATCGCTGCGGTCGGACACAGATTGCCGCAGGCAATGCAATTGTGCTGACACCCGCTGGTGCCGATTCTAAAATTGAGCACCGGCGTCCACAGACCTTCGAGTCCGGCTGTCAGCCCGGCTGGATGGATGACATTCGTCGGGCAGATACGCATACATTGCCCGCATTTGATACAGCGGGAAAGAAACTGGTCTTCAGGCAGGCTGCCCGGTGGGCGCACCAGATGGGGGTTCCAGTTGGGCCCAGGTTGGCCGCCAATTCGCAACAGCGGTATGGCAGCGGCACCGGAGACGGCGGCCGTCAAAAGTTCACGGCGCGTTAGATCCGGTGATACCATTTCGCCGCCGGCAGACGGTGCGGTATGGTAACCCATCAGGCCATGATGGCAGTCGGCAATGCAATTCAGGCACAGCACACATTCCGCCAGCCGGATCTGACCGGTCGGCTGGCAGGCCCCCTCACAGTTTTTTTCACACAAATGGCAATCAATACATTCGTCTCTGGATTTGCCGATGCGCCAGATGGCAAAGCGGCCCAGCACGCCGAACAGCGCCCCCAGGGGGCACACAAATCGGCAATAAAAACGCGGCCGAATCAGGTTAAGCAGCACCGCGGCCACAAATAATGAGGCAATCAGCCAGGTGCCCGCATACAGTCGCGGGCTGCCTGCGGTTGCGAGCGCAGTGTGATCCAACAGCGGCAACAGTGTTAAATTAATCGAGCGGTATAGCAACGGAATGGGGTCCAATAACCCGATTTGAAGTGATGCCGCCGGGCGCCAGTCGCCATAAAACAAAAAGCTGGTCAACAGCCAGGCGCTGCCAATGATACCAACCGCCAAAGTGGCCCTGGCGGTATTTAACCGTGCCTGTCGTACGGCCATTACAATGACAGCGATCAGGCCCAGGATCAACAAGATCACAAATCCCGCCGGAGTGGTGCGCGGCAAGCGGGTCAGGTCGGCAGCCAGTGCGGCGACCGCCATGACAAGCAGGAAAACCAGTATCCAGTATTTAATGGATTGCGCCGGCTGATAGCGATTGAGGGCCATTTTGACTTTAATTTTGCGCTTGCGCCGGGCCAGATAACCCACAAATTGATGAATCGTTCCAAACGGGCACAACCAACCGCAGAAAAACCGGCCGAGCAGGATCGTCAAAACAACCGTGGCCAGACCCCACAGGAGACCGGCAAATAGCGTGCGGGTGGTCAGAAGAGTGCCCAAACCCACCAGCGGGTCAAGTTGTATGATCCAGTTCACCGGCCACCCGCGCAGCTGAAACCAGCGCTGCCCCAGGGTCGTTGCCAGGCAAAACCAAAGAAACAGTATGAGGAAAAATACCTGGCTAATTCGTCTGGTTGTCAGGATATTCATATTTGGCTATTTTTACGTATTGGTAGTTTGAAATCCGTTCAAATCTTCAACAGGTTCAAAGGTTCAGGGGTTCAAGGGTTACAACTCTGAACCCGGAACGCTGAACCCAGAACCTCCATCATATAGACGCCATCACCGGATTCAGGGACCTGAAATCGGCGGTTCCGAGTCCGACGGCTTCCGCTTTTTTAATGAACGCCAGGTCGGCGACGGTTTTATTGAGCAAAGTGGCGCCAAAGGCATCGGCGGCAACCTGATCGGTACTGACGATTACGGTGTTGGTTTCTTTCAGGTCTGAGAGCGAGCCGCCCGTCGGGCCGTTGTGCATCATGGTGGTGGTGCCGTCCAAAACCACCAGGGTCGGTCTGATCATCATAGCCAGCTCCTTGATGATCGTATGAATATCCTGGTGAAAAATATTGCGCCGCCCGCCCAGCAATCCGTACCAGTTTTTCATGATCATCGAGGCCCCGCTGCGATGATGGTCCTTTACCGGGGCGGTCCCAATGATCTTATCAACCCGGCTCAACGGCTCGTATAAAACCGGCCAGCTGCGAATCAGATTTGCCTGCGGCAGCGTAAAAGGTCTAAATAATTTTTCCTGCGGCATTAAAACAGCAGCGCCGGCAGAGCGGGCGGCCTGTTCGATGCCGGTCAATCGAAAACAACTGGCCGGATCATTGATCGGATTGTCGGTGACCGCAACCGATGCGGCGCCGGCCTTAAAACATAAACGGGTTAGCGCTGTAACCATTTCCGGGTGGGTGGTAGCAGAAAGCATGGGGGCCGATGCGAAGGCGGCATTGACTTTCAGCAGCACCCGGTCCCCTTTTTTGATAAACGCTTCCAGCCCCCCAATGGATTTCAAAGCCAGCTCAAGCGTCTCGGATCGGTTGCTGCCGCGAACGATACCCATGCGCGCGTCCAGTTCAGGCATCGAAAAATCGGGTATCTGAAGTGCGGTTGCATCCGTTGACGGCCGGCCGGGCCCAACGCTGTCATAAAACCAGAAACCGATAGCGCCGGCGGCCACAACCGAGGCACCGGCTTTGGCGGAGCGCACCATAAATTGACGCCGGCTTATGTGATGATCTGCTGGGTTATTCACGGGCAACCTCTTTGATGCGATCAAACATTTGCAAGGCCAAATCCTGTGCTGACTGCTGATCAGCGGCTTCGCGCACACCGATAAGATAGGGACCCTGGGAAAACACGACTTCATAGGTATCCAGGATATGAACCATCCTGGCCTCAGGGATGGAAAGATCCGATTTAACCGCCGAGCCGCCAAATGCCATCAGAAAATCGGCATAACCAGAGGTCAGTTCCTGCGCTTCAGCGGGTGACTGGCGACGTGATACATATGCCATCAGCTCTGTGCCCTCCAGCTGATAGGTAGCGGTGAATATTTGATCAAAACGCTCATATCCGAAAGCATCGGCAGACACCAATGCAATGCTGTCTGCCATTAGCCCCTGCGCAGGGAAAAGCGCTTTCTCGTCAATGGTCTGGGTCTCAACAGGGTGGTCTTTGATAAATGTTTCGGCCAGGGTGCGCATGGGCGCTGTGATGGTCTCAGACCTATCGGAGGCGACAATTTCAACATAAAAGGGGCCATGTACAAAAAACAGCGCATTGGCGGTCTGGTAGCCATATTGCCCGATATCGACTTTTGCGGCATCGGATCGGCGCTGCGCGCTGAAAACCGCAAATGCATTTTGCGGTGTCTGCATGTCATAAACAAAAACTTCCATCCATATTCCATCGATCGTTTCCACCTGCAGCCGCTGGCTGTGGAGGCGCTTGAAGCCGGATGCCAGATACAGCTCGGCTTTACCGTTAATTTTATCTGAAAGCGTGGCGGCATCAAAGGCCTCCATGGGTGTCATTGGCGTCTGACCGGCTGGCGGTGTGATCAGTGACGGCTCAGCATTACCTGCGGGCGTCGGTTCACGTTGGCCAGCGGCCGGCAAACTTGAAGCCAACTGCTCAACCGCCGGATAGTAGTTAAACTGCGCCATATAGACGCCGCCGGCGACTACTGCAAGGACACCCAGTATGATCAGGCTCACAAGGGTTTGTTTTGAAGCTGCTTTGGTTTTGATGTCCTGCTCCACGCAATCCTCGAATCATCACACCGTATGCAAGTGTTTAATGGTTGAAATGATCAAGAGAAAACCAATGGCTGAGAAGTGTGTCTGTTCCCGATGACGGTTGCAGAATTGTGGATGGGAATTTACAGACAATTCATGAATCGCTGCCATCATAAAAAAAAGCAGGCAATGTGTCAATTGGAAAGCCGTGTCACGCTGTGATACCTTGATCGGGTCCGAGCAAGTAGGTGGCCGGTTTTCCTGTGAAACGAAACTTGACCCGCGGGGCTGGCGTCTTAATATAAATAATACCGAAGTAGCTGATAAAGGTATCGTAACCGATTGACAATACCGGTTTGCCTTTGTCAATTCCTTGTCAGTTAGGAGGATGCCATGGATGCGACTGCATATTGTGATACACTGGAAGAACATCTGACAAAATGGAAAGCCAAACTGTACGATGCCATCCGAATTGTCGACCGCCTGCCGGAAGCAGAAAAGGAAACGGCGTTTCCATCAATCCGAGGGCTGTATTCGATTGTGGATCAAATCGACGCCGAAGTCGAACAGCTGCGATCCGCATGCCCGGCCGACTGGTCACCCAACCGGCAAAATCTTGATGCCAAAATGGCGCAATTGCAGCAGTCCCTGAAAAATTTGTCTGAGAATGTCGGCGGACCGGTGATTCCGGATTCGTTAGCCTGGGTATCAAAGTAGGTTTCGCTCAGAAATGGACAAAGGTTGAGCCCGTTACCCGTTTTCCCGTTTGCCGGTTAAAAAGCAATCAACTCTGGTTTTCTTTCCGGCTCAGTGCGCCTTTGGCGGACTCACTTCTGAATGGAAACCCACATTATAAAATCTCAAAACATTTATACCCCTTTCAACTTATGCCTGCTCAAAAAAGACAATCTCTGCTTTGCCCCAACTGTAAAAAACTGATCAGCACGTCTGAAAAGCACTGTCCATATTGCGGTACAGCGCACCCGGCGGCCTGGTGGAAAAACAACATCTGGACCCGCGGTTTTAACGACCCCTATCGGCTGGTCAAAGTGATGATCGGGATCAATATCGGCATTTACGCAATTTGTTTGTTGTTGAATCCCAGAGGATTTGGCCTGGGTATGAATCCGCTGACATTCTTATCACCCTCAGGGCAAATCCTTGAATTACTGGGGGCAACCGGAAGCGAACCCATCGATGCCGACCAGCGATACTGGACCCTGATTTCCGCCAATTATCTGCATGGCGGAATTTTGCATATTTTCTTCAACATGGTGGCTTTCCGCCAGCTGGGGTTGCTGGTGGCGCGGGAATTCGGTGTGTATCGCATGTTTATCATTTACACCCTGGGCGGCGTGATGGGCTTTGGGGTATCGGTTATAGCGGCCGTGCCATGGACGATCGGTGCCTCCGCCTCGGTCTGCAGCCTGGCCGGCGCCTTGCTGTATTACGGCAAAAGCCGGGGAGGTGTATACGGACGGGCGCTCTATAAACAAATCGGCATCTGGATGCTGCTGCTGTTTGTGTTCGGTTTTCTGGTACCGATCATCAACAACTGGGGACACGCCGGTGGGCTTGCGGCCGGTATCGGTCTCGGGTTTTTGCTGGGGTATCAGGAACGCAAAAGGGAGAATATCGTACACAAACTACTGGCCGGCGGGCTGGCGGTTTTAACGCTTCTCATTCTGGGCTGGGCGGTTTTATCGGGAATATATATTCGTTTTATGGTCTAAAATGGCGTGGTTTAAAAAGTCAGGTATGCGCATCCGACTCAGTGCGTATGACCCAGATCCCAAAACGATCCTTTGAGCCCTAAGCGGTCAAATAGCTGCTGCATTTCTTGCGGGTTTAGGCGCTGCCAGTCAACATCCAGGCGGCCGGTATACCAGCTTTGCGCAAGCTCCCAACATTTTTGAATCATCATCGAATATCCGGCCTTTAATTTTCGCCTGGATAACCAAAGTTTAAGATGGTCTTCCAAACTGAAAGCCAGTATCGTTGCTCAGGTAAAGCCGATGTTTTCCCAAAACTTGACGGCTGGTACAACAAAATGAACCAGCCAATCTGATGCCACCGGCAGCCCGTGGCGAATCTCTAAATTCAATTTTTCGTCACACTCTCCACACCCACACGGAGCATGTCCTCTGGCATTTTTGCCCAATATGGCCGCAATGCCGAAGATATCCCAAACTCAATTGCCCCAAAACCGTTTGCCTTCTACCTCAGCCACATAATTTGTTGGCAGGGCTGAAAAAGGGTGTGCCATCCAGATTGAATAAGATCCCGGGGCAAGCGCAATGTGGTGTGCGTTGGCTAGATTTTCATAGGCATACTCAACTGCGGCAATTGAAGTTTTAAAATGATCCGCTGCTTCGGCTGTGGTCGGCGGCCGGCCGGTTGTGGCAAAAGACCGATAAATGAAGTGGCGAATATCGCGATCGAGAATTGTGCCCTCCTGTGGTGGTGCCATGGGGTTGACCTTTCAAAGAATCGCATTTTCGTTAATATCGGCCGCATTGCGTATCGTGCCGGCGCTGACCGGAAATTGACCACTGGCCGGTGTTCATATGTGTTTCATCTCATCCCTGCCGCAGTTGCATATCTAATCCCACCAATTAAAGAAATGGTGCACCGGTCCGTGGCCGTGGCCGATTTTAAAAGCGGCGCCGGCCGCAATGGCGCTGTTCATAAAGCTTTTGGCTTTTTGAACCGCCGCCTGGGTGTCGTGACCCCGGGCAAGATAACTGGCGATCGCAGATGAAAGCGTGCAGCCGGTGCCATGGTTGTTTTGGGTCGCAATACGCTCCGCCGGCAACCACATCAGGCGGTCCCCGTCGGTCAGGTACAAAAGGTCGCTACTATGCTGATCATCCCCGTGCCCGCCCTTAATTAAAATGCTGCGGCTGCGGTGCGCGGCCAGCAATTTGGCAGCACTTTCAACATCTTTCTGAGTTTGGATGTGCTGGCCGTTGAGGACCTCAGCCTCCGGTATATTCGGGGTGACCACCTGAGCCAATGGCATCAAATGGGTCTTGATGGCTTCAACGGCATCATCCTGCAGCAGTTTATCCCCGCTCTGGGCCACCATGACCGGATCCAGCACGATTCGGGCGGCGTTGTGTTTTTTGAGCGCTGCGGCCACGGCCTCGATCAGCTCGGCTGAGTACAGCATTCCAATTTTAATGGCATCGGCGCCGATATCGCTTATGACCGCATCAATTTGTTCCACGGCAAAAGCGGGTGGAACAGCGTGAATGCCAAAAACACCGCGTGTATTCTGGGCCGTCAGGGCGGTAATGACCGACATGCCATAGCAGCCAATGGCGGAAATGGTTTTCAGATCGGCCTGAATGCCGGCGCCGCCGCCGCTATCGGAGCCGGCGATCGTCAGCACTTTATGATATTGTTTAGGGCTTTTCTGATTTTGGGCAGCTTCATTCATTTTCTTTAATCCTAAAATGATCCCAGCCTGAGGGGATGATGGGTTGGGTGGTGCCATCCGGATTGATCAGCACCATATCTTTGTCCGCTGTGATTTTGCCAATGGCAAACAGCGGGCGCTTAAATTTATTCTCAAATCCACGCGCAATTTCCTGTGCGTGGTCCGGCGCAATTGTGCACAACAGGGTATAATCTTCGCCGCCGGAAAGGGCGTATTCGACCGGGTCAAAGCCAAAGCGTGCGCAAAAATCTTTCAGGTTCACTGAAAGCGGAATTTTATCGGCATACAGAAGGGCGCCGACCTGGCTGTCTTCAGCGATATGGCCCAGATCAGAGCTCAAGCCGTCGCTGGTGTCGATGGCGGCGTGAACCCCGGACTGCTGGGCAAGAAAACGGCCTTCCCGCAGATGCGGCTGCGGCAGATTGTGGGCCTTAAGCAATGATTTGAGCCCATGCGTGTCGGCGGTAATTTTATTGAGTACGAGATGCAGACCGGCCTTGCTGTCGCCTAAAAAACCAGTCGAACAAATAATATCCGAAGGCCGGGCGGCATTACGGCATAAAAGCTCCGCCTGCGGAACCATGCCCTGCACCACAATATTGATAATCAGATCGATCTTTGAGCGGGTGGTATCGCCCCCCAGCAGATTGACATCGAATTCGGCGGCCAGTTTTTTGATTCCGTTATAAATTTCATCCAGGTAATCCAACCGGCAATCATCGGGAATGGCAATACTGATGAAAGCCTCCCGGGCGGTGCCGCCCATGGCGGCGATATCGCTCAGGTTGACGGCTAGTGACTTGAAACCCAGATCAAATCCCGCGATGGCATCGCGTAAAAAGTGAATACGCTCCACCAGTAAATCGGTTGTGATCAGCGCCAGCTGTTCGGGGTCGCTTCTGAAAGCAGCGGCATCATCGCCGATGGCCTTGACAATATTGTCCGGCCGAATCAGGCAGCCGCGGCTGATTTTTTTAATAAAACCAAATTCACCGATGTCTTTCAGGCTCATATCTTTTGGGCCTCGTTTATTACTTGCCTTAATCCGCGGGCTGCGCCTTCAGGGTCATCGGCAGCCACAATTGCTGAAACCACTGCTACACCATCAGCGCCATTGCGAATGACGTCAGTCGCATTTTCTTTGTTTAAACCACCGATACCCACCAGTGGCAGGCTTACGGCCTGACGAATTTCCCGCAGCCCGGCTAATCCCAGCGCCGGAGCCGTATCGGTTTTTGTGGGGGTGGCGTAAATGGGGCTGATCCCCAAATAATCGGCGCCACCTTTTTCAGCCTTGATGGCATCTTCAAGACATTCGGCCGATATGCCGATCGTCATTGAATCACCCAAGATGCCTTTGGCCATCTCAAGCGGCATATCGGTTTGCCCCAAATGCACCCCATCGGCTTTGACGGCCTGGGCCACATCGACGCGGTCATTGATAATCAAGGGAATGTTGCGGGTCTGAAGAAACGCTTTAATGCTCAGGGCCTGTTCAATGAACTCCAGAGTGGAGCACTCTTTTTCACGCAATTGCACGACGGTGGCACCACCGTTGACGGCTGCGGTGACAATGTCAAGGGTCGCGCGACCGCGGGCCAAACCCCGGTCGGTGACCAGGTACAGGGAATAGTCGATGTTGGTTAATGTCATAAAGCTTGTCTTCGGTTTGCTGGTCTCTGGCCGTTTTTTAGGTTTCAGGTGTTTCGCCGCAGGCGGATTCTGGTGTCAGCCATCTGATCGGCCCTGACACCCGAAACATTAAATTTCTGCCTGCGGATCTAGCTATGTGCTTCTATTTTACAGCAAGCCTTAAGCGTTTCGGGCGTAATGGAATAAAGCGCATCGATCATCTGAATCATAAAGCTTCCCGGGGCGCTGGCAGTTTGGCTGGCAACTTCACCGGCCAGGCCAAAATAGGCCAGGGCCGTGGCTGTTGCCCGCAGCGGATCATCATCGACCGCTAAAAAAGCGCCAATGATGGTCGTGGCCGTGCAGCCGGTACCGGTAACATAGCCCATCAGCGGGTGCCCGTTTGCCACCCGCAGCACGCGGCTGCCGTCGGTTACCAGATCCACCTCACCGGTGATGGCCAGGGTGGTTTTCAGCTCCTCAGCCAAAACCGTGGCGGCTGCTGCGGCATCTTCGACCGAGTGAATGGCATCCACCCCTTTGGTTTTGGATGTCTCATCGCGTAGCGACAGCACTTCCGAAGCATTTCCCCGGATGACCGTCATCCGGGCAGCATTGATGATGTTTTTAGCCGATGCTGTGCGCAGGGCGGTGGCACCGGAGCCGACCGGATCCAGGATTATCGGTGTGTGCTGTTCGGCGGCTTTTTTGCCGGCCTTGATCATTGACCCGATCCAGTCATCGGTCAGCGTACCGATATTGAGCACCAACGCTCCGGCAAAGGAGACCATGTCTTCGACTTCATTCTGGGCGTGGGCCATTACCGGTGATGCCCCCATGGCCAGCAGGGCATTAGCTGTATAATTCATGACCACAAAATTGGTGATGTTATGAATGAGCGGTTTTTGCTCGCGTACTGCCGTCAGGTTATGGGCGGCCTGTTCGTTTAAATGTGTCATTATGTCCCTCTTTTGCTTGCAAATGTGTCGGGTTCTCTTTGGGGTGGATGGGCTTGACCGGATCCATGTGCTGCAGTTCAATAAAAAAGCCGATTCCAGCAGGAAACGGCTAAATCATCGGAGAAATGCGGATCTGCGTATCGTTCCCTTCGCTGGTATTACCCAGATCAGGTTCCAAGGGTATAATCTCAGGCTCATAAAGCCACCCCATATCAATATGTCAAAAAACTTAAATCCCCATCAAATTCGTGTCAAGTAGAAATTCTTCTGGCGTCCACCTCTAGCGATGCAAATTCATTTGATTACTAACCCGTGCGGTACAAAAGAAGCTGTGCTTTGCACAACAGACCCCGCAGCCACTTGCGGTTTTGCAAAGACTTTACTTGACCGTCACAACCGGACAAGGCGCATTTAGGATCACGTATTGTGCAGTTGAGCCAAATACCAGTTTGCCGACTTTTGACCGGCGTCTCACCCCGACAATGATTTCGTCCACTTTGTGTTCTTCGGCCAAGCGGGTTAAATCTTCACCGGCTTCCAAGCCCCTGACCGATAACAACGATTCACATTCAATGTCTTTTTTCTTGAATTCATTTTGGTGATATTTCAGCTCGCGCTCATTGTTTTGAAAATCTCTTTTGGGAACCTCCGGGCCGCCGACCATCGATTGCACCAGAAAAATCTGGGCCCCAAATGTCTGCGCATGCTTGGCAGCCAGCTCTATTGCCGCTTCAGACACTTTGGATCCGTCGAAACCCACCATTATTTTCATTTTGCCCTCCTTTCTATAATCCTAAATCCTCGTTAATGAGTATGACTTTTATCCTGCCTTTGGGCAAGGATTTTTCAGTTATGGTCCAGGTGCTGCAGATTCGATCAGGGCTATTGCACTCTTCGCAATACGATGTTTTGACACATGGTGTTTTTTTATCCAGACGCATAGCGTTGGCCGGGGCAACATAATTTTTGATGCGAAACATGGCTTCTTCCAGATCCGGTACAATTTTATTACGCCCGACCAGCAGAATCACCCAATGGGGGCCGAAAGTCAACGCGCCGACCCGATTTCCCTGGGCATCGAGGTTCACCAGTTGTCCGGATTCGGTCACAGCATTGGTGCCGGTGATAAACAAATCGGCATGCAATGCCTGCCGGCGTCTTTGATAGGCTTCTTCTTTGGATACCTTTTTGTCAAAGGTGTCCCAGATCTCCAAATTCGATTCTGCCTGCAAGGATTTATAGAGTCCTGAGCCGATAAACGTCATGGAGCCGCCCCAGGATACCGTTTGGGGCTTTAAGCGGGGCACAAGATCCTCCAAAACAATTTTATGGGCATCTGCTTTGTTTTCGGCGATAAAAACGTCAAAATTGTTGGCCTCCAGTGTGGTCTTCATCTCAGCCAGTCGTATTTGCCAAAAGTTTTCAATCGGTTTATCCATTTGTTCCTCCTATTAACCGGCAACGGGCAAACCCTATAAAACAGCTTCTATGTTATTTTTGTGATGACCAATGTAAGATCATCGGTTATTTGCAGCGGATGGCAAAAGCGGGCCACCGCTTTGATGACCGCTTGAATCATTTCTTTGGCCGGCCGGTCGGCATTTTCGCGAATCAGATCCTGAAAACGTTCTTTGCCGAACATTTCGCCGTCGGGGCTGCGCGCTTCCCAAATGCCGTCGGTTGCCATCACGACGATCTGGCCGCGCTCAATTTTCCTGTCAAATTTCTGATAAGCCGCCACCTCGGATACACCCAACGGCAACGCATTGCCGCCTAATTCTTCAAACGCTTCACTTTCTAATCCATAAATGATGGCCGGGTCATGACCGGCGTTGACCCACTGAAGGGCCTGGTTGGCGCGGTCGATTTCGCAGATAAACAGCGTCATGAAACGCCCGGATTCTTCGACATCCCGGGTCAGCTGGAGATTGACATCGGCAACGACCTGATCGAGTTCGCCTGAACGTGATGCCCGCTGGCGCAGGAAAGCCCTGGCAGTGGTCATGAGCAATGCGGATGGGATACCGTGATCGGCGACATCGCCGACCACCACGCAAAGTTTGTTCCGGTCGCTTTCTGCAGTCACGATATAATCGTAGTAATCCCCTCCGGTTTCTTCACAATAGATGCTTATGCCCGCAATATCAAGACCGTCAACTTGCGGATCCTGGCTGGGCAGCAGGTTCTGCTGGACTTCCTTGGCGATATCCAAAGACCGCTGCAAGCGTTCCCGTTCCATGAGCCCTTCGGTCATTTCATTGATGGCATCACCGGTATATCCAATCTCATCGTTGGTCGTCACCCGCACCTTTTGGTCATAGCTGCCGTTTTTGACACTTCGCAGCGTTTGAATAATTTCTGCAAATGGTAAGGTCAGGTTGCGGCTGACGAGAATTGTCAGGCATAGACCGGCAATGATAAAAATGGATGTGTTCACAAATATGGTAGACCGCAATATTTCAAGCTGCTCCATCGGGTCGTATTCGGTGCTTGTGATTCGGTAAAAGATATGCAGTATCGAAAACAGGGGTATCAAGTTACAGGCAAAAAGAAGTGCGACCAATCGAGTTCGTATTCGAATGCGCAGAGTTTTGGGGATACTTGATATCTTTCCTTCTGGGAAGAAATAGGGTGCCAAGCGCTTCTGCAACACATGCTCCAGTAAAAAAAAGGCCAGGGTAACCGTAATGAAACCGGTACTTAAACTCATAAACAACGAGCGATGGACCCAATAGGCACCGACATCGAGAGACCACCACATCAACGAATAGACGACGGCCGACAGCAGCCACATGCTTAGACTCAGGCAGATCAGAACATAAGGTTCATTGAGGACTTTGCGGCGGGCTGTTTCTTCCAAATCCTTCGATACGGGTTTGTCGCTAAACTTTGCCTCTAAATATTTTCGAATCGGCCGCTCATAGCGCAGTGTCATTGTAATAACAAAGATGAATGCCGCTGGCGTAAACAGGATGTCAATCATTTCAACCGCCGGATTTTGCCAAATATGATCCGGTGGTTCGGGCTCTGCCCGAAACATCAATACCTGGAAAAAGGATACGGCTATTAAATTGGCCAAAAAGTTGGCCAGCAGCATTTCATTTTTAAGGTGGAAGCGTTTTAGTTTGGTCATGGTGGAGGACTCCCGGGACAAAGGATCTGATCTATTTGGATTTTTCCCGCTGGCCAAGATACGGCCAGCGAGTGGCTTTACGGATCTGAAAGGCTAAAGTTATAGATATGTTGACGTACTACAATATCCAGTAGAAATCAAATTCGATGAAAAGCGCATCGATTATCGAAGACCTCTTTTGCGATGCTTTTATCGCAGCCCCCTTTAAAAGTGTCTTAAGCGTCCGTATATTCTTCTGCATATAAGCTTTAATCTGCATCTTCGGTGTGTTATTGTGCGTTAAAAATGGTGACCTGTTAATCCTTTGATCAGGGTGAATCCCAATGGGCAAAGCATTTAAAAAATTCAAGGATGTTGATCACGTGGTTGCGGCCCTGGCGTCTGCTGAGTATATCTGTTCGAAAACAATCGCCACGGTTGTTTTTTTAGCCCAGGCAACCTTGAAACCGGTGCTGGTGGAAGGCCCTGCCGGGGTGGGGAAAACCGAACTGTCAAAAGCTGTTGCCCGCAGCCTGGGGCGCGAGCTGATTCGCCTGCAGTGCTACGAAGGGCTGGATGAAACCAAAGCCCTCTATGAATGGGAATATGCCAAACAGCTGCTGTATACCCAGATGGTCAAAGAAAAAATTGATGATGTGGTTTCAGGCGCGCGCAGTCTGACCGAAGCGGTGGATCGAATTGCAGACCAGGAGGATGCATTTTTTTCCGAACGATTTATTCAACCGCGGCCCCTGCTGCAGGCCATTTCATCCGAACAGCCGGTGGTCTTGCTGGTGGATGAAGTCGATAAATCTGATCCGGAATTCGAAGCCTTTCTGCTGGAAGTCTTAAGTGATTTCCAAATATCCATTCCTGAACTGGGCACCCGCACGGCCCTTAACATTCCCTTTGTATTTTTAACTTCCAACGATTCGCGTGATATGAGCGATGCGCTCAAAAGGCGCTGCATTCACCTGTACATTGATTATCCGGATCGTGAACTGGAGATGCAGATTGTGCGGCTGAAAATTCCGGGGATTAAAACCGCGCTGGCTGGCCAGCTGATCGACGCGATCCACAAAATGCGCAACCTGGACCTCAAAAAGAAACCCTGCGTTTCTGAGACACTGGACTGGGCGCAATCGCTGCTTGTATTGCAAGTCGAAGACTTGAGCGTGGAGGTGGTCAGGGACACCTTAAATGTGATCCTTAAATACCAGGCCGATGTAGATCTGATAAAAGGGAAGCTACCTCAGTTAATCAACTAGCAAATGATCTAAAATGTCTAAAATGATCTAAAATGCCTAAAATCTTTTAATTATCAGCATGTTCTTAAATTTTAGTCATTTTGGGCATTCCAAACTTTAGGCATTATTCTTCATGGTCAATCTTGTCCTAAGATTTGTGGGTATCGCCCGGTCGGCCGGTTTGCGTATTTCAACCTCCGAGGTGCTGGATTGCCTGACCCAAATGCAAATGGTCGACATCGCCGAAGAGCCGCAATTTGCGGCGGTATTGCGCGCAAATTTTGCCAAAAGCCACCGGGAACAGCATCACTTTGATCGCCTCTATCACATGTATTTCCACGAATTGCGTCAGGATACCTCCATTGCCGGCTCCGAACCCCTGGGGCAACAAATTCAAGATATCCTGCAAGCACTGGCACCGGCAGCAGGGGAAAATAAGGACTGGCAAGCGGTGCTGGATTTCTTGGACGCTAATCCCCAGCCTTATTTTGAGCAATTAGGTCAGATTGGATCCGGTGCCGATGATCACAATCAGGGGCCGGGCGCCAATCTGGGAGCGGTGACGCAACGCCTTGAAATAATGTTGGCGCTCAATGCGGTCGAAAAGGCGTTGGCGCAGTTTAGCGCCGATCATCGTGACGAGATAGACTGGGAAATTCGCCGCGATTTAAATGCGCATTTTAAAGACCGTTTGGACAGCGCGCGGCGGCTATTAACCCAAGATGAGGGCACAACCACCCCTAGCGCTGATAAAAATGCTTCCTATCGACAGCGGCTGGATCATCTGGGAGAAATCCATTTTGCATCGTTGACCCAAAAAGAAGTGGCGACCATGCGGGAGGTGATCGAGCAACTGGTGCGCAAACTGAAAGATTCCATCAGTCGGCGCTATGCGCGCCAAAACCGCGGGGTTCTGGATATCAAAAAAACATTACGGCGCGCAGCGGGCTATCAGGGTATTCCGGTGGAATTGTTTTATCGCAATCGTCCGCTGCGCAAAAGCAAAATCGTGGCCTTGTGCGATGTTTCCGGATCCGTCTGGTCAGCGGCGCGTTTCATGCTCAATATGCTCTATTCGTTACAGGAATGCTTCACTCAGGTGCGCAGTTTTGTGTTTGTGGCCGGTCTGGCTGAAGTCACCCATGTCTTTGAAAATTTTGAGATCAACCAGGCCATCGAAAAAATTTTAAAAGAAGCTGACATTGAATACAATGCGGCAACTGACTACGGTTTGACATTTCGCCAGTTTAAAAACCGGCATATGGATATGCTCAACAAAAAAACAACCCTGATTATTATCGGAGACGGCCGGTCCAATTACGGCAACCCGGAAGAAGGCATCTTGGATGAAATGCGCGATCGAAGCCGCCGGGTCATCTGGCTCAATCCCGAGACACCCTATTTCTGGTACACGGGCGACAGCGAGATGCGAACTTACATGGAATGTTGTGACGAGGTGCGTCCCTGCCAGAACCTAAATCAGCTGCTGGATTTTATCGAGTCGCTGGTTTTGTAAACATGGAGGGTCTGAAATTCGAAAATTCATAAAGTCCAATTCAGCTGACTGAAGGTCCTCGCTAAGCGGGGTTTGGTCGTTGAAGCCAAAGTAATTGCTGATTGCTGAAGGGGCCAACCGTTAACGTGTCCCGCTCTTTGAGATCGGGTTAAAAAAAAGCAGCGCTTTAAAGGCGCTGCTTTTTGTCTTATCAAAGGTTAAAAAGAGGATCTGGCCAGCTAATTCCACCTACCCGCTGATGTTTCAGTTGATGGTTGCCGGCTAAGGACTCTCGATGCCGTTTTAAATGTCAATGTTCCGCCTGACACGCGATCCGGCCCAGCAGTCCACTGATAATCGGATCCCAAATTGGTTACGACCAAAGTCCATAAATCCTCATCAGTCGTATATCCATTACCGGATATCTTGACGTTTGACCACTCCAGCGACTCTCTGACATTGAGTTCCTTAATTCCCGCCGTCAAAGCTCTTTGATTGGCGGTATCGGATACGATATCAAATTTTTGAATCGATACCGATGCGACAACGCCCATGATAATCATCACAGAAACCATTTCAATTAAGGTAAAGCCTTTCTGGTTTAAGCGATATAATTCTTTGCGCATGCTTTGTAGTCCTCTTCTTTTAAAGTCGTCTTCGGTTTAAGCGTTAAGGGTTCATCGGGTAAATGTTGTGCCTCAATGTTTGGAACAATAAACAGCGCCACAGCTGTGATTGGGAAAAAACAAGTCTCGATCCTTTTTTATGCAAAAAGCGTGCAAATACAATGGATTATCTTGATTTGTATTGCATTGTAATAAATTACAAACAGTTATACATGCTTCTAAATTGCCGTCAAATGGGGTTCTGTAAAAAATGTGACAGGCTTTGTGAAGTTTTTTGCACAATTCCACAGGTGTGAAAATGAACAAGTTTTGTCTCAGCTGCAGTACTTTTGCAGCCGAATATCATGTTCGGGGCGATGTTACGGAGAATGAAGTTTAAACGGGGAGAAGTTGGTAAACTGCGGCTTTAAACACTCTAAATTAGAATTGGCTCGCCAAATTCGACGCCAAATCCATATTGATCCGTCCAGACAACCTTGCCTTTTAGTTTAAGACTGCTGACCCTGCCATGTGTGGGTACGGCGATCGTGACAACTTTGCCTTCCGGCAAAAACAAATCCGTCTCGATAAACGCACCTTTGGTGCCTAAATTTTTGATGAAACACTCATGGACGCCATATCGCGTTGCAAAAAATGAGGACTCTGAACAAAACCGTCTGGGATATTTTCGTTTATTTATCATCGATGGATTAAAGGATCACGCCTTAAAGCTTTTAGGCCAGCGATTCGACCATTTCACTCGGGTTGCACAGCATCAATCGCTCATCATACCAGGGTTGAGATGTCGTTTTAAATTCATCTGAATCCAGCGTGTGGTGACAAATATAATATTCAAGTTGGGCGCGTTGGCGTTGATTCAATTCTCCAAATTTCACGCCACATTTGCGTACCGCAAATGAGTTGAGCGGGATATCGGTTTTAATTTCAATATCGAAAACCGGTTTGAAAAGCAGCCGATCCAGAAAAAAGGCGTCTTTGGCAAATAGGATGTCCATCTTATACAGGCCATTGGATCCCCCCTGGCGGTCAAGATAATGAAAAGCCAGCCCTTCGGTGGAGATATTGATAATTTGGCCCATTTTAATCGGTTTGGACTTGATCACCGCAAAGGCGATTTCCCCCATGCTCATATCTTTTATTTTGCTTAATTCAATGGATGTGGATCTCAACACGGCAAAAGTACCGGGCTGAACCCCATAGCGCTGGTGGTTGCGACGCTCCATCATACTATCCTCTTTGGATTGGCATTTATCACATACAGATTGGAATACCACAGACGAATAATGCAGCAATTTTCTTGCCAAACTACCGTTGCGAGGCAGGCCAATGAATGTTGAATACATATTTATATATAAATTTCGTATGGTTATGATGTTATAAAAAAATGAAAGCACATTCATTTTTTGATAAAAAAGAAGTTAATGGGCAAGAGTTTTGTGTGTTTTTGTGCACGCACAGGTTGCCATGGCCGGCAATATACTGATTTAATACGCTTTTTAGCGGGTCCCTGCGTACACCGACTGTATAGAAAAAGATATAACCACCTATAAAATTTGACATTTGCGTTAATCTTAGGGAAAACCGATGGAAGAGAGGGGCTCCATTTTGCAGCGTTTGTGATCAGATCAGTCAGACGACTGCAGCTGCGCTGGTAACGAAGTAACAATAAGCGCCGGGCTGACAGGCATTTAGCCGATTTGTCAACAAAAGCTGCGGATGCGTTAACGCTCCAGCTGGTGTTGGTGTCGTTGGACAGGGAAGTTTTTCAAAAATGCTTGGATGTGCCATCAACAAATTGCATCCAGCGCTTCCAGGCTTTGCGATTTTCTTCATTGGTGCTGAATTGTTGCGGCGGCTCTTGAGAGGCTCGGCGGTCAACCGCTGACCTCCCGCCGTTATCGGTTGACGCTGCGGCTTGATTTTGGGTAACGTCCAATTTGATAAAGCGGTCCCGAAACAGGCTAATGTGAAAGGTATGGCCTGGTTCGATATAAATTTCCGTAGCCGCGCCGCCGACCTGCAAGCGGTGAATGCCGGGATCGAGGGTTTTTACTCGAATGGGCGTCGATCCCACCGATGACCCATCTAATTTGACGTCTTGCCCCGGTGGCTCGCTAAATACTGTCAAGCTGCCGGGTCCGCCGGATGTGGATTTCAATGATCGGCTCGGCTTGATCAATTCTGCGTGTGCGCTGATCCAAAGGAATCCAAAAATGCACAAAGAAATCACGATAAAGGCAATTTTTTTAATCTTGGGATGCCTTTTCATGGCATCTCTTTTGTTTCCGATTTTTACATTCATTATAATGACCTGCAGGAAAATATGTAACACCCTTTATGGAGGAAAACACCATGTCATCTTTAACCTTTTTTTGTCATTCGATTGAAATCAGCCTCAAAACGGGCCCGGATATGCGGGACATAACACCGGCTCTTGAACGGTTGATTGACGATTCGCAGGTCGAAAGGGGCAGTCTAAATGCCACTATGGTGGGCTCGACCGGTTCGTTGACGACCATAGAATATGAACCCGGTGTGGTAAGTGATTTAATTGCCGCCATCAACCGATTGGCGCCCCCGGAATTGGAATATGCCCATGAAGAAGCCTGGCACGACGGCAACGGGCACAGCCATGTCCAGGCAGCGCTGATGGGCCCCTCAATTGTTTTGCCGATTCGAAATAGGCGGCTGAGATTAGGGACCTGGCAACAGGTGGTGGCCATCAACCATGATAACCACTCACGTCAGCGCAGCATCGAAGTCACCATCATCGGCACTACGGCCGAACATCAGGTTTGAATTACGATTAGTTGAGTTTGTTAGTGCGGTTTAATAGAATCAGGCAAGGTAAGTCGTAAAACGATTTTTTAAGAATGTAAACGGGTTTCAGAGCGGTTAGATATTGTTCGAGGGCAAGGCGTGATTCGATTTATAAGAGGAGCGTACACGGTAGTACGTGAGCATTATAAATCGGATCACAACACAGCCATCGGACAAGAGATAAGCGCTCTGGAGCCCGTTTTAGCGTTTTCGGCGAAGGCGATTCATAGCCAACCTCAAACTGGTCTGCATGCGGCCAATCGCCTGGGCCAGCAAACCGATCTCATCTTTGGATTTGATATCGATTTTGACATTCAGTTCACCCAGGCTCATGCGCTCGGCGGCATCGGTTAGCTTCATAACCGGTGTGACAATTGCCCGGGCTGAAAACCATGCAATAACTGATACCAGCAAAATGGTGCACCCCAGAAGCGTGAGCGCAAACTTCTGCATCCGGTCTAACGCCGCAAACACCTCACCATCTTCTTGCTGCATGGCCAGTGCCCAACCATAATTATTACTGCGGACATGTCCCAGGGCCGGCTTGCCATTGGCGTTGTTAAATCGTGTGGTGATGGTCGTCCAGCCTTTTTTACGATAGTTGGCGATTAATGGATGGCTGTTGAGGTTTTTGCGCTTGGCCACATATTGTCTGTTGGGGTGAGCGACCACGTATCCTTTTTCATCCACTAAAAATGCGTAGCCGGTTTTTCCTTTTTTCCAGGTGGCGATACTTTTGGAAATGTCATCTATGGTCATAGCGGCCGCCATAACACCAACGGTCTGGTCGGCCATTTGAATGGGTACTGACAATACCAAGGCCGGTTTTTTAGATGTTTTGCCAATCAACGTCTGCCAGCTGAGGCCCTTACCTCTTATGACATCTTTGTAATATTGTCGGTCAGAATAATCTTTAAGGGGCACGTCGTCACTGCGGGCCACATTGAACCCGTCGGTTCCTACGGTAAACACCAGATACATCCACGGGTATTGCTTTTGGATGGTCTCCAAAATGGGCTTTTGCAATATGCCATCCATGGATTTGATTTCGGGCAGCTTTGCTGCCGTCCGCAAGATAGCAACGTTGTTATTAATCCATCCGTTAATTTGATTTTCCAAACCCGAGGCGGTTTGCGCCATCAAGGCTTCCGTATCGGTGCGAATCCGTTCGTTGGTCTCCCGCAGGGTGATTCCCCAAAATATAACAAAAGGCAATAAGCTGACGATCAGCATAACGGTAATAATTTTACCGAATAGTCCAAAACGCACTTTTTGCCCGCCATAAATCGGCGCTGTTTCGCGCTGCAAATTTTCGGCATCCGGGCGCAGCGATGCGGGTCGTTCAGCGGCCTGCTCAGGTGTCGGCGGGGGCACCGGAGGAGGTTGTTCCTCGGGTATTTCAGGCGCCACAGGCGGTTCTGCAGGGACTTCAGGTGCGGGTTTGGTGACAACCATGATGTTATTACAGGCCTTGCACTTAACCTTGGCTTTTTGGCCTTTCATCTTCGTATCATCAACGCGATATTTTTTCCCGCATTCATCACAAATAATGTCCATCATGGTTTGGGCACCTCCGTATAGATTCGCTTTTTATTGAGAATATCCATCATGGATTTTTTAAATTCAATCCGTTTTTCAGGGTCCGGTATTTCATGAGAAAGGGTGGTAATCATTTCAGCTGCCTGATGTACGGGTATGCCGGGGTCGGTTATTTCCATTTCCGATGCGACCTCTTCAATCAAAAATTCAGCCATCGGACCGATGGCTTTGGACAAATTAATATTCAATGCCTGCAAAAAGATTTTATCCAATACGGGCAGGTCTTTTTTGATCGGTTCAACCAGCCCCAATTGAATCAGCTTTCCCAGGTTCTTTTTGAGGGCTGCTGGTTCCATCTGAACTTCCGCAGCGATCTGAGATAGTGTCTTCTTATCATCGATAGCGATCAACAAGCGTATCATATCCGCATCAAGGGCAACTTGGTCATGATCCTTGCGATGGGTTTTGCGATAAAAAATCTCTGGTTGCTCAGGTCTACCAATATCCATATGGCGTTCCATTCATAGCTGTGTATAAGGCTAATTCGTTTGACCGCACATTTCGTTGCCGCACATGGTCAACGGTGATGGGTCATTGCATTTCGCTTGTATAGATTATTTTATGTATTTGAAAATAATACAAATGGGATGGCTATTGCAATAAGCTTAATGATAAAGGCAATTTTATGTCAAGCAAAAAATCATCATGATATTTGATAGTTGGCTTGGCTTGCCATGTCCGAAAGAAGAAACATTCCCTTAGCCCAGAACTCGGTATGGTGCCTTGCAACAGCAAACCGACAACCCTGAAAGGGTACAGCTGACGATACGCGAGGAGAGCATTAAACACTAAGTTTTTTTATCCAGCTCCTGTTTAAGCTTTTTTTCCATTTCGGCAAAGAGGTCTTTTTTCTTTTGGGCCTGCTTTGCCTGAATGGTTTCAATTTTATCGGATAGCGCCTTTTGGGATTCCTTAAATTTATTCAGCTCCGCTTCTAATTGCTTTCCATCCGCATCACGTGGAATTTCCTCAATTTTTAAATGATCGCACACGAACAAGCGGTTGCCAAATGAGCCCTCAACGCTGTCGATAACGCCCAGTTCTTTCAGTTTTCTGCAAACATAATTACTGCGCTCCATCGACATGGTCAGAAGTTGAGATATATCTCCAATTGTCGGCGGTGTGCCCATTTGATGTTCGCACACCCGTACAGCAGCGACAAAAAGGTGGGCTGTTACATATAAATCTTTACCTTTTTCTTCCATAGCGCACGGATCTTTTAGACAATATAAAGCGCCTTGTATTCAATTCGGCCTGACTTGACATCAACGCTGTTGCAGAGTAACATTTCATTTGTATTTGTCAAGCAACATGGCAAGGTCCTTTTGAATTTCACCATGGGGCCGAGTCGACCTAAGCGCACCTTAACAAAACCCGTTCACCACATGCCAGATCTGGCATCCGATGCTTGCCAGGGGTTGGGCGGCAACATCCATACTCTGCTGGCGGGTTCCCGCAGCTTTCGCCCATGGATTGAATTGTCTAGAGGCTGGTTGAGGCTGCCAAAGGGGGGAGATCGATATGACTGAAATCATTGACGTAAAAGCAAGACAAATCCTGGATTCAAGAGGGAATCCGACTGTAGAAGTGGATGTGATGCTCGCCTGTGGTGCAGTAGGCAGAGCCGCTGTGCCCTCAGGTGCTTCTACCGGAAAGAGGGAAGCACTGGAGCTGCGAGACAAAAGATCCAAACGTTACGGGGGCAAGGGCGTGACCGCGGCTGTCAAAAATGTTGTCACCCTTATTGCACCCGTCATCAGCGGCATGGATGCCAGTGATCAGGCCGCTTTAGACCAACGAATGCTTGAGCTTGACGGTACACCCAATAAGTCAAAGCTGGGTGCCAACGCCATACTGGGCGTATCGATGGCTGCTGCGCGGGCTGCCGCGGCGGCATACGGACAACCGCTTTACCGTTATTTGGGAGGTATCAATGCCCGCTACATGCCGGTTCCAATGATGAATATCATCAATGGCGGAGCACATGCGGCCAACAATCTGGACGTCCAGGAATTTATGATCGTACCCTTCGGCGCGAAATCCATAGCTCAAGCCATTCAGATGGGTGCTGAAATTTTTCAGCATCTAAAAAAGATACTTGCCGATCGTGGTCTCAGTACTGCGGTTGGGGACGAAGGGGGTTTCGCTCCCGATCTGGAATCTAATGAGGATGCCATTTTAAATATTTTGCAGGCCATTGAAACGGCCGGGTATAAACCCGGAAAAGATATCGGTCTGGCGCTGGATGTGGCTGCGAGTGAGATTTATAAGGGGGGTAAATATATCCTCGCTTCTGAAAACAAAAAGCTGAATGCCCAGCAGATGATCGATTATTATGAAAAGCTCATTGATAAATATCCGATATTGTCGATTGAAGACGGTCTTGCCGAAGGCGATTGGGATGGCTGGAAGATTATGACTGATCGACTCGAAAGCCGGATACAAATCGTCGGTGATGATATATTTGTGACCAACCCGAAAATTTTCAACAAGGGCATCGAGCAGGGCATTGCCAATTCGATATTGATAAAATTGAATCAAATCGGAACGGTTACCGAAACGCTGGACGCCATCGAGCTGGCCAAGCAGGTGGGATACACGACTGTTATTTCGCACCGGTCCGGTGAAACAGAAGACACTTTTATTGCCGACTTGGTGGTAGGTGTTAACGGCGGCCAGATAAAAACGGGCTCCATGTCCCGTAGCGATCGCGTGGCAAAATATAACCAGTTGATTCGAATTGAGGAGGAACTCGGCATGGCAGCGTTTTTCTCCAGTGAAATATTTTAACACCTATGACAGCCTATCCAAAAATTATGGTCGCGACGATCATCAGCTTAACGCTCACGGCGTTTTTGCTATTCAATGCGCATTCATACGTCCTGCAAGGACCTCATATCATCCAGCTGATGACCGATAAACTGGGACCGGCTGAGAGCCTTTTCATTTCACAGCGCGTTATCTTTTACCCTTTTGCGCCGCAACCTGACGCCATGGAACAACAAGACTATCCCGATGCTGAGCTCGATACCGCCGGACAGCCCAGCGGGCTGGCAACGGAGTTATCCGACACTGCCCCAACATCTGTCGAACCCCAACCCATCCAACTGGAAGAGTCCATTCGATATGTTTTTTCAAAGGCGTTTCGATCGGATATTGTCTCTGATACAAACCAGCGCATTTATGTTTATAATCAGGGGCAGTCCATTACGGTGATTGACGGCGTTATTGCCAATTTTACAGAGTCGCGCTTTGACCTCTACAAGGATCTGTTGCTGTATCGCTCCCGCGAAACGCTTGAAGCCCGATTGATGACCCTGGGCATTGATGTCACCGTCTCCAGCCTGGGAAAATACGATGAACAGCTTGCGCTGGTGATTGGGGCAGAATTCCCCGATGAGACCGTTCCTCAGGTTTGGATCGATAAAGAAACCTTTTACCCTCTGCGCATGGTGATTCCCTCTGTCCACGACAACCGCACCGGTATGCTGGAAATTCGATACACGGACTGGCAAAAAATCGAAAACACATTGTATCCGATGCAAATTGAATTTATTCAGGATGGCATCCGCGTGCGGGCGATTGAAGTTCAACAGTATCAAATCCATACCGCTTTTTCAGCAGAAATATTTGACATTTCTCGCCTGATGTCTGAATACCGCCAATCGGATCAAGTACCAGAATATTCCGGTAACCAGGAAGGTTTAAGTGAGGTTGAAAAAACGATCCAGGACTTTAAAAGAATATTCGAATAAAAACCACAGCCACAGCGGCGTTTGCCATATCTAAATCCGGGCTCAGGCCCTGTGGTGTCAAACCTTTCTGCATCTGAGCGGCACCGCAGGGCAAATTTTATATTGCAATTTGATCGCTCATTTGAGACACTACTAAATTAAAAACAGATCGCATTTGCGATTCCTACCTTACGTGAAAGGCAGCGAACATTTTAAAAATCTGCTTTATGTCAAAATTTAAAGTTAGCACGGATGAAAAGGCCCTTTGGGCGTCGCACAAAGGGCTTTTTCTCTTTTTTTACCGGGAGATGCATTGTTTAAAGTGGTTGTAACAGTCAACTGTTTTGACCGATGAAACCGAATGAGGGGAGAAGATGGCAAAGGAAACAAAGTATATTTTTGTAACCGGCGGTGTACTTTCATCTCTTGGCAAAGGACTCGCATCAGCTGCAATCGGGGCCTTGCTTGAAAGCCGGGGTCTATCCGTGACTATCCAAAAGTTGGATCCCTATATCAATGTGGATCCGGGGACAATGAACCCGTTTCAGCATGGCGAAGTGTTTGTCACTGATGACGGCACCGAAACCGACCTTGATCTGGGACATTATGAGCGTTTCACCCACGCACGGATGGGAAAAGACAACAATTTTACAACCGGTAAAATTTACCATTCCGTCATTCAAAAGGAGCGCAGAGGGGACTATCTGGGCGGAACGGTGCAGGTTATTCCCCACATCACAGACGAAATTAAAAACAGTGTTAAATTAGCAGCCAAAGATGTGGATGTGGTCATTGTCGAAATCGGTGGAACAATTGGCGATATTGAAAGCCTGCCTTTTCTGGAGGCCATTCGGCAGTTCAGAGCGGATGTGGGCAAGGAAAATTCGCTGTATATTCACCTGACCCTGGTGCCCTATATCGGCACCGCCGGTGAAGTCAAAACCAAGCCGACACAGCACAGTGTCAAAGAGCTGCGAAGCATCGGTATCCAGCCTGATATTCTGTTGTGCCGCACGGATCGATTCCTTTCCAAAGATATCAAGGCCAAGATCGCACTTTTTTGCAATGTCAGCGTTGACGAAGTCATTACGGCCAAAGATGTCGATCACATTTATGAGGTGCCCTTGATCTTTCACCAAGAAGGGTTGGATGATAAAATTATTGAGCTGCTCAATATCTGGACACGCAACCCGCAATTAGACAACTGGGAAGAGCTGGTCAAAAAAATTAAAGCCCCCAGACATACGGTGACCATTGCGGTCGTGGGCAAATACGTCGATTTGACTGAATCCTACAAAAGCCTCAATGAAGCACTTTATCACGGGGGCATTGCCAACGATTGCAAGGTGAATCTGAATTTTGTCGATTCCGAGAAATTAGATGGCGGAAGTTGCGATCAGTTGCTGGCCGATGCAGATGGAATTTTGGTGCCCGGCGGATTCGGGGAGCGCGGTGTTGAGGGAAAAATATGTGCGGCCCATTTTGCACGGGTGAACAACGTCCCCTATTTTGGCATTTGCTTGGGCATGCAGATTGCTGTAATTGAGTTTGCGCGCCATGTGGCCTCATTGGAAGCGGCCAACAGCTCTGAATTTAATTTCGATACACCCTATCCGGTTATCTATCTGATGCGCGAATGGTTTGATGAACGCAGTCAGACTGTCCAGCGACGGGATGATTTATCGGATAAAGGCGCCACCATGCGACTGGGTGCATACAGTTGTCGAATTGACCAAAATTCTTTAGCCTTTAAGGCTTATCAAAAGACGGAAATTTCTGAACGGCACCGTCACCGCTACGAATTCAACAATGAATTTCTGGATCAACTCAAAGCCAGCGGAATGGTCATCAGCGGTACATCACCCAATGGAGAACTGGTCGAGATCATCGAAGTCAATAATCACCCCTGGTTTCTTGGGTGCCAATTTCATCCCGAATTCAAATCACGGCCCATGACGCCCCATCCGTTATTTAGAGATTTTATTAAAGCATCCTTAAAAAACACACAAAGCCGAAACGAAGCATAGGATTAACCCGTCTGCTATCTGGTTTGCCCGTTTTCACGTAAAAAGGGATTGCGCCTGTTTGAAATGGAATAATATCAAATGTTATTTCTCAATAACCGGCCAACGGGACAGCCTACTTAAGGCGGACATCCGGGTAACGGGCTTAACCGAATTTATTACGGGTGTCTATTTTTTAGACGGGTTTGCCGTGTGGTGGGTGAAGGCATCCATGGTCTGCTGGGCGCAATCGGGGCAATAGCTTGATGTGATATCCAGCTTGGCTTTATCATGAATAAATTGTTCGACCGCAACCCATTGCCCCTTACCGGGCGCCGTCTGGCGGTCGTCTCTGATTTTTTTACATACGCAGCACATGGGCAACAATTTTTGATATATTTTTAATCGTTGGCGCAGTGCGGCTTTTTCCTGGCATTGATGGATGCGGTGCAGCATAACAGCCGATTCACAGGGTTTCAGCAGATAATCATCGGCCTCGTGGCGCAAGGCTTCAATGGCCGATGTCATATTGCCATAGCCGGTCAAGATGATGACCATTGTTTCCGGATTGACCGCTTTGGCTTTTTTCAGCACCTGAATGCCATCGACATTTTCCATGACCAAATCGGTAATCACCAAATCAAATTGGGTTTGGCTCAGCAATTCCAGCGCAAGGTCACCGCTGCTGGCTTCTGTCAAATTAAAGCCCTGGTTTTCAAGGTCCGCACCGATGCCTTCCAGAATAAAGGGGTCATCATCTACCAGTAAAATGTTGTATTTTTCCATCTGGTCCTGCCTTTATCAGGCGATGGGGGGCTTGTTTGATAAAAGGGCGGGTTTCATATCAGCGATTATAAGTTCAGATCTGAGCACAGCATAGCACGAATTCCGCGTTTGCAAAACAGTTTCATTTATCCAGCAGTTCATAGCGGCTGATGAGGCGCGACAGATAGGTTCTTTGAATATTCATGGTTTTGGCTGCCACACTTCTATTTCCACCGGTATGCCGGAGATTCAACGCAATAAACTCCTTTTTGAACATGTCGGTGGCTTCTTTTAATGTCAATCCAACCTTCATGCCCGGATAGCTGGGTTTGGCAGCAAATTGCGGCAGATCTTCAGGCATCACTGCGCCACCGTTTCCCATGACAACCGCTCTTTCAATAGCATTTTTCATCTCGCGCACATTGCCGGGCCAGTCATATTGAACCATGGCATTCATGGCACTTTTGGATATGGACAAATTCGACACACCCCGTTCGCGCTTGAAGATGCCTAAAAAGTATTCAGCCAGCAAGGGGATATCATCTTTGCGCTCCCTTATTGGCGGCATATGAATCTGAACGACATTGAGCCGGTAGTATAGGTCTTCGCGAAAACGGCTTTCTGCTACTTCTTCGGCAATATTGCGATTCGTGGCTGCGATGACCCGCACATCCACGGGTATGGATTTGTTTCCGCCAACCCGATAAAAAACGCCTTCCTGCAAAATGCGAAGCAGTTTGGATTGCATACCGGGGCTCATTTCACCGATTTCATCCAAAAAAATAGTCCCTTTATCTGCAAGCTCGAATTTACCAATTTTGCGACCGGTTGCACCGGTATAGGCGCCTTTTTCATGACCAAAAAGCTCGTCTTCAAGCAACGTCTCCGGCAGCGCTGCGCAATTGAGAACGATCATGGGCTCATCTTTGCGAGCACCCGCGCGGTGAATCAGCCGTGCCAGTAGCTCTTTACCCGTACCACTTTCTCCCAAGATTAAAGTGCTGGCCTTGGAATTTGCGACCTTAACGGCATCGGAGATGACTTTTCTGAGGGCTGTGCTTTCACCGATCAGTTCGTATTTCAAATCCAGCTCTTCTTTGAGATCTCTGATTTCCTTTTTATCATGTTCGATTTTGCGGGCATTGCCGATCCCAACGGCTGCAAGTTCAGCAAAAACCGATAAGATCTTTAAATCTTCGCCCGTAATTGCGCTGCCGTCGGCCTTATCGATGATTTCAACCACTCCGATGGTTTCGCCTTTGACCTTCAAGGGAACACAGGCAATGGAGCGTGTTTCAAATCCAATACTTTCGCTGATTTCTTTGTACCAGCGCGGGTCCTCGGATACATTGGGTATGAGCAACGGTTCACCGGTCTGGGCCACATATCCAGCAATGCCTTGTCCCATTTCGATCTCAAACTGCTTGACGTCATCTTTTTTTTCACCGGTGGCGACTTTAAAGTACAACCTTTGGGTTTTGGGGTCTAGCAGCAACAGCGAACTGGCTTTGGCATCCATCATCCGCGTGGCGGTTTCGATGATCAGCTCCAGCAGCTGATCCAGATCTTGTACCGATGATACCCAGGTGGATATTTCTTTCAATCGATCAATGGAAATGCCGGCATCTTTTGCTATTTTATCCATTTTCATACACCTTGACGCAGCTATAAAATGTATTTATCTGATTATGCGTAAATGCTTTTAGCGCCGTCATCGAGCCCGATTTCAGATGCTTTTAATATAGTTATAAATTAATTACAATGACTTATAATTAAAGCTAAAGATCAGTGAGCGTTGCGCCACCAGGAAAATCGGGCAATAATTATTCACTTTTGTATACGAATTATAGCATACTTCAGTATCATGTCAATTTTTATCGCGGTTATTGTGCACTTTTTTGAATATATTTTGGTTTTAAGCGCAAAACGGTGTCTTGTTCCCAGCGGGCAGTGTATCTTAAAAAGTGTTTCATGCCGCCGTACCAGGGGTAATTTACCCAAAAAGATACTCCAAAGAAATCGAAATAGGCTCTCTGGGTAATTTTGGTTTTCTGGCTTGAAACGCCAAATGTCTCAAGCCGAATGGAGCCGTAATGGAATTTTTGGCCGCATTCCGCCGGATTTAAAAGCACAAAATCCAGACGATATTGGGGGAGGAAGAGGGTCGTTTGCCATAGAAATTTGGCCTTGGGCTTGTGGGTATATAAATCCTCGCTGAAAATATCCTCGGTCACTACCACATTTCCATGCTGGCTAACCAGTCGGTGGGAGATAATAAATTTATTGCTGACGATATAATCGTTTTCGAAATCTGTTTTAAACTTCCAGTAAACCTCAAGCGGCGCGTCAACGACGTAAATCAATTCATATCCGCTGCCACTGCCGTCTTTTTGTTGTGACGGCAGCTTCTGAATCAACGCTTTACCCTCGAGCAGGGCCGCCTGCTCCGATTCCTCGGCCGGCAGCTGCTGCGTCGCCAATAGCAAGGCAATGAAAAATGGGGCCATCAAGGACCTCTGGAATAGACGGGTGCGCATTGATTATCTCAGATCGGTAAAATGGTGGATTTGTTGTGCGAGCCGTTTTAGGTGTTTAGCAAAACCCAGATTTCAAGAGTACAATATCTAATTTGATTCGTCATTTTGGGGTTTCAGGTGTCAGGTGTCAGTATTCAGATGATAAGAATTAGCCGACTAATGAATCACTGCAAGCCGAGGCTATCTAATATGCTTCTGTTTTCTGTGCTCTGTCGCTTGTTTGCTGACACCTGACCACTGAAACCTGTTTGGGGATCGAAGCTTTGAAGCTCCAGAGGGGCGCTCACGTCACAACTACTTTTTAATTTAATTATGGGACTTGGCACTACGTGCTGGCCAGGGAAATAATAAACTCTCCCACCTTCTCGGCGGACCTTCCGAATAGTTCCTCAACCGCAATACCGTCAAGCAGCCGATCGTCCCAAACCACGCTGTTTTCCTGCACAATATTCTGAATGTGTTCATATTTGCCGCCCAATGCTTTAATTTTAGAACTCAGCGGAATGTTTTCTTTAAATACTATATGCAGCAAAAGCAGATTTTCAATGATATTCGGAGCAGAAGCTGAATTGGAGAGGACCGGAATAACGGCGATGCTGCGCTCATCTTTAAGGCCTTTGCCAATATAAACGTTGCCCTGTCTGACAATAATACGCTTGGTTCCTTTCAATTGGGCGTCGGATTCAACCCGTGAGGAAATCTGTTCGGCAGCGCCGCGTTTGGCGACCACGCGAATAGTGGTTTCTTTGACTGGCTGTCCCAATAGGTTTAAGCCGTTAATTCGATAGAGAATCGATCCGCTGATATCGTGGATAATTTCCTGCAGATTTTTCAGGACAATAATATTGCTGGCCGTGAGTTGAGCGACGCCGAGTTTTTCCGCTTCAAGAGCATCGAATAAAATACCTTCCAGGCGCTCGCTGATCCGGCTGGTTCCAACGGTGACTGTTTTGGCCTGGTGTTTGATGGCATCCACCGGACGCGCCAGATAATTGATGGCGTGCCCCAGGCAGTTGAATATGGAATTGAGCATATTGGCGGCAGTGCCCTTTTGGCTGAAATCTAGTTCAAAATCCGACACCGGTAAACGGCCGGATAAATATTTGAGCAGCAGGGTTAGATCCGAGGTCACATCGGAGCCTACGGCCGTCGGAAACTGATGTTCGGCCTTTTGGGCCCTGAAAGCTTTATCAAAATGGGCTACTTTTTCCTGAAATGATTTTTCGAGAATGATTTCATAGATATCTAAGCCCGCTGCCGTATGCGTCTGGATGCTGTCTTGCAGGTCTTTTTGGAATCGATATAAAAACCGCGAGCCTTCATTGATGGATAGCGCAGCATAATAGCCCCAGATATGGCCCACCAGGGTGTTTAAGATCGGCGCCAGATGCTCTTCGACAGCCGGCACCTGAAACACATCGGCAGCATAAGGATTAAAGCGATCCTCACCTTGATTGGCAATGACAACCGGCGTTGCTTTATGGGCTTTGAATATGGCCGTATCTTTGATGATGTCACCGATTACAGTGCTTCTTGAACCGGCAGCACACACGATGATCAACGGCTCTGAAGACAGATCGATGTGTTTTTTGTCTTCAACATAATCTGAAGATATTGTCTTATAACAAAGCTCACTGAGTTTAATCCGAATTTCATCGGCAGCGGCTTTGTTGGGTCCGCTGCCGACTGCCGCCCAGTAAGTTTTGGTCACGGCCAGCTTCTCGGCGGATTGCCGGATGGTCTCTCGCATGGCGAGTACTTTGCGCATGTGCTGCGGCAAGTCCAGCAGCCGCCGGGTTTCTGCGTCTACGAATGCATCATCGCGGCACTTTTTTAGACGTGCGATAAACAGACCCAAAACAGCACCGGCGACAATCTGAGAATAAAAGGCTTTGGTGGAAGCCACCGACATTTCAATATCGCGGCCACTGCTGGTGTACATGACCCCATTGACTTTAAATGTGATATCTGAATCCCGACGATTGACAATCGCCAGGGTGTAAGCGCCCCGCTCTTTGACCATGTCCACGGTACGATTGGTGTCAGTGGTGGTGCCGGATTGGCTGATGGCCACCACCAGCGCATCCCTCATGGCATCTTTGCTGTCAGTCTCATTTAATTGGAAACCGCTGAATTCTGATGCTTTGAGGGCACCGATTTGTATGGCGGGGTTATCCAGATAATGATTCAGGATGTTGGCACAGACCAAGGCCGCTACCCCGGCGGTGCCCTGCCCGATAAAAAAGATCCGCTTTATCTGGTCTGTTGCCAGCGCTTCCTGCAGGGATTGCGGGATAATGCTCTCATCCAATTCAATCGTATATTGCGTTTTATCGTCTTCTTTGAATTTCCATCGGTTCTGTAGTGTTTTATCAACCGATACCGGCGATTCTGCAATTTCTTTTAGAAAATAATGCGGATACTGCTGGCGATCGATATCCCGGGTGGTTATCTCGGTATATTTTATGTCTTTCTCATCGAGCGCCAGCGGTGTGCCATCATAAAACTGGGCCTGAATGCCATCCAATCCCCCGCTGCTTATCTGGTCTAAAATAAAGATTTGTCCCCGGGTGCGGCCCTGCTTGCCGGTGATCGTTTTCTCACCATCCAGTTTAAGGTATTGAGGCGTTTCTTCCACAAAGCCGTAAACCTCGGAGCTGGCCATATAATGTTCCTCGGCAATTCCGATAAAAATGGCTTGTCCGCTGCCGCGCTGCGCCAGGAACAATTTTCCGGGCGCCAGATCTGTATGCATGGAGATGGCATGCGATCCTTCGAAATCGTTGACGGCTAAACGAAAAGCTTCCTCGATCGCATGACCCTGCTGAAAGTACCGCTGAATTTTAAGCGGAATAATCTTGGTGTCGGTGGTGATGTCGCTGTGGATTGGGGTATCGGCACCTTCCAATTCGGCTTTTAACTGCTGAAAATTATCGATATCGCCATTCAGACAGGTTTGAATGATACCGCATTTTGCGACGGATGCGCCGCTCGTGTGATTGTCGACAGGGTGGCAGTTTGCTTCAGTGATGGCGCCCACTGAAGCCCACCGGGTGTGAGCTGAAACCGTATCCCAAGCAGCAGGAATCGTCGCCAAAATCTGAAATACGGCATCATTGGCAATTTGCTGCCGTAAAAAAGCCACATTGTCGCCGAGGCTTCCGATTTCAAGCGCGATTTTATACGTTACCGCAACAGCGATTTGATCCTTACCATCGGCCTGTTTGGAGGGCTGGCAGTTGATGCCACCATTGACCAGTGGGTCTGGATCGCAGCGTTCTTTAAACTGGGCCAGCTGACCGGCTTTTTCGAGGGCAGCTTGACCTTTTTGAAAATCCGCCGCTTCAAACATAAACATGATCGAAATGCCCGCTGAATCTCTACCCCTGACCTCCAAACGATCGATGCTGTTCAATACTGCATTGATCTTTTTTAGCAGGACAACACTTTCCCGTGAAGGCTTCTGCGGGCTGTGGATCAAAAGCCGGCGAATCTTCTCGGTATTGGCCAGAATATCATTTTCAAGACGCCAGTGAATGTCCTTAACTTCTTCAATCGCGCGGGTCATGTGATTAACCTGCTCAGCGGAAAGATGACCCATTTGTGCAGCCAGCAGCTCGCTTTCAGAAGCCGCAAGATCCGCCAGACGTGCAGCCATCTGCTGAAGTTGATGCTGGGCCTTTTCGTCGGAAAAAATCAAAAAAAACTGAGCAGCGGTCTTTAACCCCTGAACGCCTTGCCCCAGCGCTGCGATTCTTCCGCTGCCGCCCAGATAGGCGTCAAGCCAATGATTCGCCTGTGAACAGGATTCAAAGCCCTTGGCTTCAATTTGCGCAATCACATCTTCAAGCGCCTGCAGGTCCAACTTGCCGGATGTCGGCTTCTTGTTTTTAAATGCAACAATGCCGGCGATGCCGCAGCACAGCAAGGTTTGGCGACAGGGAAAAAACACGATGGCGCCGTCAGGAACGCGCTCGACATATTTCCCGACATAAACATCGGCCGCCAAAAGCAAGCGCAGCCATTCAATGCTGCGATGGAGAAAATTTAAGATGAATCGCAACCGCCTGACAAACAGGATCAAAGGGAGTGGTTTCATATGCATTTTTTTACTGAAGGGTTGAAATTCAGATAGCTCAGGTTACATGGGTTAAAGTAATATTATCTCTCATCGGCTGTCGGGGGTCAAGTGCTCAGTTGCGGCTGACCCAACACACAATGGTAGATTGTCACCTCAAAGGTATCGGTATTAAGGCACAAGCAGGTGTCAGGTTTCAGGTGTCAGCCCTTCTAATCGACCCTGACACCTGACACCTGAAACCTAAACTATAGATGAGACATTTGAAATTTAGATGATTGGAATTTGGATCATATGGTTGTTACTTTAACGGAGTACCGGGTGCCACCGCTTTTTCCAGGGTGGCCAGAGTGGGGCCGGTGTCATCTACTGCTGCAACGACCATTCCATTGGACAACACGCCCATGAGTTTAGCGGGTTTGAGATTCGCGACGATAATCACCTGTTTGCCAATTAATTGATCAGGGGTATATTTCTCTGCGATTCCGGCCACCAGGGTGCGTTTTTGGCCCATATCGACTTCCAGTTTGAGCAGCTTCTTTGCCTTCGGAATCGGTTCAGCCTGCACAATGGTGGCGACCCTTAAATCGACTCGACTGAATTCATCAAGGGTAATTTCAGGTTTGATCTCCATCGGGGCCTCCGGTTCCGGTTCGGCTGCAACGCTTGTCTTTTCATTGACGTCAATTCTTGGAAACAAAACAATTGATTTGAGCAACTGCGTTTCCGCCGGCAGCGTTTTCCAGGCCCGCAGCTGATCAAGATCATAAAAGGAGCTGGCTGGATCCAGTCCGAGATATTGCTGCATTTTTTGTGCGGTGCCGGGCATCACTGGATAGATCAGGCCTGAGATGATGCGCAGCCCTTCAAGCAGCTGGTAGATCACGGTTGCCAATTGTTTCTGGCTGGATTTCTTTTTGGCCATCACCCATGGGGCAGTGACATCGATCATTTTATTCATTTGTCCGATAAATTCCCACACAGCCATCAAGGCTCGATGAAATTCAAAAGATTGCATGTGGGTTTCAAAATGATCAATGGTTTGCAGGGCGTCGGCACGCAGGTCGAAGCCCAAGTCTTTCTCTGCCTGCGGATCGCTCTGGGGAACTTTGCCGTTAAAATACTTATGGGCCATGGATAAAATTCTGGAGAACAGATTGCCGAGATCATTCGCCAGATCCGAATTGATGCGCTGAACCAATGCCATCTCTCCAAAGCTTGAATCCAGTCCAAAATTCATTTCTCGTATCAAAAAGTACCGGAAAGCATCCAGGCCGTAAATATTTCGCAGCTGGAGCGGATCGACCACATTGCCCAGGCTTTTGGACATCTTGCTCTGTTCGATATTCCAGTATCCGTGCACATTCAGGTGCTGGTAAACCGGAATTCCAGCGGCCTTGAGCATCGTTGGCCAATAAATACCGTGGGGTTTCAGAATGTCTTTGGCAACAATGTGTTGAGCGACCGGCCAGAATTTGCCCAACAGGTCGTCGTCTGGGTATCCGAGGGCGGACACATAATTGACGAGCGCATCAAACCACACGTAGGTGACGTAATTTTCGTCAAAGGGCAGGGTGATGCCCCACTTCAAGCGACTCTTGGGTCGAGAGATGCAAAGATCCTCCAGCGGTTCTTTCAGAAAAGCCAGCACCTCGTTGCGGTAGCGTTTGGGTCGAATAAAGCCCGGGTGTTGTTTGATGTGATCGATAAGCCAGTCCTGATAGCGGCTCATTTTAAAAAAATAGTTGGACTCTTTAATGATTTCCGGAGCAACCTCATGATCCGGACATTTGCCGTCGACCAATTCGCGATCGGTGTAAAAGCGCTCACATCCAAAGCAGTATTGACCCTCATATTCGCTAAAATAGATGTCGCCGGCATCATAGATCTTTTGCAAAATTTGGCTGACGACATCCATATGAGCGGCATCGGTTGTACGCACAAAGTAGTTGTTGTTGACGTCGAGCTCGGGCCAGAGATCCCTGAAAAGGCGACTGATTTTATCGACATATTCCCTGGGGCTAAGGTTTTCTTTCTGCGCAGCGCGGACGACTTTGTCGCCATGTTCGTCAGTTCCGGTCAGAAAGAACACGTCTGCGCCCCGCATTCGGTGAAATCGGCTGATAACATCGGCCACAATGGTGGTGTAAGCATGTCCCAAATGCGGGCGGGCGTTGACGTAATAGATCGGTGTTGTAATGTAAAACGGCTCAGGCATTTCTATTCCTTTTGCAGGGTGATTTGGTCGGCTTTATATTCAACTTCTATGTTGTCCTCCAGACGGACGGCGATCCGGTTGCAAATTGCATTATGACGAATAACCTTGCCTTTTCCACCGGGTGTCCTGACGACTTTACCCAAACGTGGCAAATCTTTCTTCAAATGCTTGTAAGTTTCAAATTCGTAGGTTAGACAGCACATCAACCGTCCACACTGTCCCGAAATTTTGGTTGGGTTTAGTGAAAGACTCTGTTCTTTGGCCATTCGAATCGAGACCGGATCGAATTTGTCTAAAAACGTTGAGCAGCACAGTTCACGACCGCAGCGGCCAATTCCGCCGCACATTTTGGCTTGGTTGCGGATTCCCACCTGCCGCATTTCAATTCTGACACCCAATTTTTTGACCAGCATTTTGACCAATTGTCGGAAATCGACCCGGCCTTCGGCTGTGAAAAAAAAGATATATTTGTTTCCGTCGAATGATTTTTCAACCGAAAACAAGTTCATTTTCAAGCCCAGTTTGCGAATGCAGTCCAGACAATAGGTATGGGCAGAATTTTCATCCGACAGATTTTGTTGACGCTGTTTGAAATCTTTTCCGGTTGCCAGTCGAAATACCTTTTTGTGCGGTCTATCGCCGGGCGATTTCTCATAGGGCCTCGGCGGCACCACCACTGTTCCGAAACCCAGCCCCTGTTCAGTTTCAACAATAACATGGTCACCCTTATTCAGGACGAATGCGCCGCAGTCAAAATCATATACTTTGCCTGCTGTTTTAAACCGTATGCCAACTATTTTTTTCATGTTACCTTTTATATTTTACCACGCAGAACCCTGAGATCACAGAGATGGGCTCTTTTGCCGTGAATTTTTAAGGCGGTCATGTGATTTTTTCTCTGAGTGCGCTGTGATCCCTATGGTGAGCTAAAGGCTCATTATTTTGCCAGTTCCATCAATAGCCGTTCCATGCAGAGTCTTACATTGGTATTTGCCGTCAATCGGTTCTGGGCATCTTCAATCGTTTCCATTTTAGACAAAAGCGTTGCCATGTCCGTTTTACAGGATGCGCTGGTGATCTGATCGGCCATATCCTGGTTGATCATTTTATGGCTGACGTGCCGGTTGATGATCAAATCCCTGAACCAGGTTTTTATCAATTCAAAACGTTCATTCAGCAATTCTTTTTCCCGGGCTAATTTTTCAGCCAGCGCCAATATATGGGCTATGTTCTGTAAAGAAAGGGCCTGCACTTCAGCAAGTAACCATTTGCGGCTCAACACCCAGTTGGCCGCAATCAACTGCTGTGCTCGGTTAAGGCTTCCATTGGCCGTTTCTGATAACAGTTTTGCCTCTTGTGGTTTGAGGCCATGTTCCTTTTGAACCCATGATGCGATATATTCATCCGAAATTCGATTAAACTTAACCAACTGGCAGCGGGATGCAATCGTCGGCAGCAAGTCAGATCTTCGGGTCGCCAGCAGCACCAGCATCGAGCGATCAGGCGGCTCCTCGAGTATTTTGAGCAGTGCGTTGCTAGCGGCCGCATTCATGCTTTGTGCCTCGGAAATGATTACCACCCGGGTTCTCGCTTCATATGGCTTCAGGGACAGGGTTTGCAATAATGCCCGAATTTGTTCAATTTTGATGAAGGGGCCGCTCGGTTGGATTCGGATGATATCCGGGTGGTTGCCGGCTTTAATTTTTTTGCAGGATTTACAAACGCCGCATGCCGGTAATTGTGGAAGGTCAGGATCCTGCCCGGACCCATCATCCGCATTGGAACCGGAAGGCCGGCCCTGGCAGTTGCAGGCCATTGCCAGCGCAAGTGCAACAGCCTGTTTGCCCACTCCTGCTATTCCTGTGAAAAGAAGGGCGTGTGGGAGAGTCCGGTTCTTAAGGAGGGTGGTTATTATTTTAATGGGTCGTTCTTGATTTATGAGCAACTCAAACCCGGACACAACTTCAGTAATCTACCCGTTCCTTCAGCTCTTTTCCTGATTTGAAAAAAGGCAGCTTTTTCGGCTTAATGGTAACTTGCTCGCCGGTTTTTGGGTTTCGGCCGGTGTAGCTCTTATAGTCTTTTACAAAAAAGCTGCACAGACCCCGAATTTCAACCCGTTCTCCCCTCGCCATGGCATCCGCCATGTTATCGAAAAATATCTGTACAACCTTTGCCGCTTCGGCTTTCGATATATTGGCCTCGGTTTTCAAGGCGGAGATGAGCTCCAACTTATTCATAGAACCTCCTTGTTCAAAATACGGATCGGCAATAACGTTTTGAAATGTATATGCTAAGACACAATTGGATGTCAAGCGGTTATGTTAATATTTTCGGCACGATTTCAATATCATCCTCACTGACTTCCACGCCAGCGTATTGGCCAAGGGCCTCGATGTTGACAATCACCCGTCCCTTTCCCCCATAGCGGATAAACGTTCCGCTAACGCCGACAAACGGACCATGAACCACCAAGACCCGGTCTCCGGCTTTTAATCGGGTGCCGGTTGTGATGGGATGATCTGCGCTGACCATGATTTTTAAGGATTCAATGGTTTCCTCCGGAACGTGCACCGGTCCCTGTTTGCTGCCAATCAGTCGCACTGCCCCGGCGGTTTTAACCACCTCCAGATGGGACTGGGGCGCCAAATCCGTCTTGACAAACAGGTACCCGGGGAATAGCGGCACGCGTATCATGGCCTTACGGTCGCGACGTTTGCTCCGCACGGTCACTTTCGGCAAAAAAACCTCAATGGATTTTTTCCCTAGACCATCAAAAACAACGTTTTCAAATCGGCTTTTGGTATGCAACACATACCACAAATGTGTCAAGCGTTTATCTTCCATTGATTGTGATCCAATCCAGATTTTTTATCAGCACCCAGACAATGACGCTGTTAATGATTGGGCTCAGGCGCCACCAAAACGTACGGTTTAATATTTAAATTCGCCCAAGCCAACTAGTTCGATTCTAAAACCTACCTTCCAGTCATTGGGCTCATTAATATAGTTAAAGTCAAAAGCCCAACATTGGGTTTTATAAGTGAATCCGAGAGTCGTTTTTATTCTTTGCTCAGATTCAAAATTATACTCATTACCACCATTGACGGAAAAGCGATCTGTGATCTGCACCTTTAATTTCCCGGTCAGGGACTGGATATCTTCTTTGGTCTGCGTTTCTTTTGCTTTTTTTTCATACCGATAGTCCACAAAAAGCTCATCCCCGCGGTTGTCCCAGATGGTACCTGCTACGTTGTGTGTCAGAAATGTGTTGTCATAAACAGAATATTGCGCATCGGCATCGATCCAGACGTATCTTCCCGGCCGGACATCCAGTTTGGCAAATATGGGGGCAAACGGCCGGGTGGATTGTTCAAAATCATAGCTATGCTGCACCTGGAGACGCAACAGGTCATTATACAAAAAGTCAGCGGTAGATTGACGCCGGGCACCGCGATTGATAGCCAGCGATGGCTTTAACCTTTGTGCTGCGGTAGTTTTGGATTTGGAGGTTAATGTATTGATTATCCCATAGGTAAATTTATTGGACTCATCGATGCGGTCGACGGCATCAAAACGGGGCAGACCTCTTTGTCTGGAGTTGGTTATGATCTCATGGGTAATCTGAGGTCGAATGCGATGTTTAATTTTTTCAAATAATTGGCCTTCAAAATCGAATACTTTTTCAATTTCGCTAAAGAGTTCCAAGCGGGTGTCAAATATTTCCCGATGGGACCAGCGGTCGTCGTTGATTTGGTCATCAAAGTTTGTTTTATCCAGGCGATAGATGGTTTGGCGGTATCCTGCAGAGGGTTCAATGGTCAAATAATTTTGCACGCGAAAAGGCAAATAAAGTCGGGGCTGGATATCAAAACGCTGCCCCCGTTGACCGGTGTCACGCCAGAAATGGTCATATTGTGAAGCCAGATCAAAATAGAAAGGTGACGTCGAAATTTTTTGTTTGCTACCGTCAAATGAGATCAAGGGCAATCGCTGCAGGGTACCGCTGGTGTTGCCGTTTCGTCGGATATCATCGTTCCAGCGCGGCTCAAAATTAAGACTAAACGAGGGCCACAGCCGATTCAAATTCAAGCGGTTGGTTCGAATCGGATCGTTATAGTCGTCAAGCTGTCGATTGAATCTTGCGCGAAAATATTGGTTGGTGTCATCATACCCCATATAGCCTTCCCTAAATTCACGCAGATAGTCCTGGTCTCTGACAATGTCTAAATCCAGCTTGGCAAAAAATCCCAGCGGAACCGGTTGATGATGACTCATGCGAAACCAATAGCGATTGTCATTTCTGCGCAAGACTTCTTCTCCGGCGTCTCTAAATCCATAGTCATTGCTGGATTGACCGCCGGTATCGGTCTTGTCGTCTTTTAAGCCATCTAACATGAAGGTACCTTTGGTTTGCTCACTCAAGTAATAGCGAAATTCGGCGCCGGGCTTTATGCCGCGGTTCGACATGTGATGGCCGTAAAAGGTGGCATCTGTGCTTTCTGAAATGGCCCAGAAAAAAGGCTGATTATATTGATATCCCCTGCGATCGGACTGCCCAAACTCGGGCATCAGAAAGCCGCTCTGGCGGTCTTTTCTTGCCGGATAATAGAAAAAAGGCGTATACAGAACCGGTACCTTTCTGGCGCGCAGCACGGCGTGTTTCGCAGTGCCGGCACCATCCTCTTTAACTTTAACGTCCCGGGCATTGATTTTCCAACTGGGTTGCGGTCCATCGCAGGTCGTCAGGGTGGCTTGATCCATCCGATAGGTTTTTTTACCCGTTTTTTCGATTTTTTCAGCTGTGATATGGAAATTGTTTTCTTTTAAATACAAATACGCATCTTCGATAAACCCCACCTGGTTGTCAAGATCGATCTCCAGATAGCTGCCGGTCAGAATATCCTGGCCAACGACCAGCCGGACGTTTCCCCTGGCAAATGCGCGTTGAGATTTGTGATCATACCGAATAAAATCGGCTGTCAAGCGGATATCGCCCCTGGCTATCTGCACATTGCCGCTGGCCATATATTGGTCCAGCTGCCGGTCGTAGGCCACCTCTTCGGCATGCAGTTCCCAGGGTAGCCGGCGCTTATCCTCCAAAATCTGTTCGGGCTCCAATTGCAATAGCTGGGCTGCCGCCGGTAGCGGTGTGGCGACAGCAGCCAATATCATACAGCCGAGGAAAGCGGTCAGGCAGCGTATTTTATAGAAGAAAATCGAACCCAAATGTTTCAACCGTTTCAGCTGAAATTAAGTTCTCCTGCATTTGTGCTTCGATTTGAGATGAACCATTCAGCTCTGATTTTTGTGGGGTCATGGGTACACCCGCAAGACCCCGGATTCGTCTATATGCCTTGAATATAATTAGAATTTGGGATATACAACCAGAATGGTTAAATATGTCAAGATATCGTCGGAAAGTCAATTGGGTGCTCATCTTAGCGGTCTTTGCCTAAACAGTTTCACAAGACCCATCCAAATTGTCCATTCAATTCGTTTCCAAGAAGTGTGGTTCGCCAAACCTTTTCCCGCGATGGGTTCTGCACAAGCGGGTTGAAGTGCCAATCTGGTGATCCCGCCATGCTAGCCTGCACGAACTGGGTTGGCCCAACACCCAAAGGATCCATTTTTGTGAATCATGATGAATATTCTGTTAACCAATGACGATGGAATATATGCGCCGGGCTTGGCAACGTTATATGCGCACCTGTCACCGGATCACCATGTAGAGGTCATTGCTCCTGACCGCGAACAAAGTGCGGTCGGTCATGGTATTACCTTAAATGACCCCCTGCGTGCGCATAAAGTGTCGATTCCGAATGCTTTTGAAGGCTATGCCGTCTCTGGCACGCCGGCAGATTGCATCAAATTTGCCGTGCTCGAGCTTTTGAAAACCAAACCGGATTTAGTGATATCCGGTATTAATCCGGGAGCCAATGTGGGGGTCAATATTAATTATTCCGGTACGGTGGCAGCAGCTAAAGAGGCGACAATGTACGGCATCTTGGCAATTGCGGTGTCCATTCACAGCCGTCAAGTGGAATCGTATGATACGGCTGCCGTTATTGTCGCGCAACTGGCCCAGGACATATCCGCCCGCGGGCTGCCGCCCGGCACCTTTTTAAACGTGAATATCCCCAACCTTCCTTTATCGAAAATAGCCGGTGTGCAGTTTAGTCGGCTGGATATGGATTTTTTCCCTGAATACATCGATAAGCGCATCGATCCGCGCGAGCGAACTTATTACTGGCAGGGGTGTGATTCTCTGCCCCAGGGAAAGTCTATCGATATTGACGGCTCTGCATTGTGCAAAGATTTCATTTCGATCACGCCGATTAAGTGTGATCAAACAGATTACGATGTGCTTGAAAATTTGAAAAAAGGCAAAATTCTTAAGCAGCATAAAAATTAGGGTTTAACCACAAAAGCAAAAGCAGTGAATGCCATGTTTATCACATTAGAAGGTATCGAAGGTTCGGGCAAAACAACACAGATCGACCGTTTGGCCCGTTTTATTGCCGAAAGGGGATTCGAGTGCGTGACAACCCGCCAACCGGGGGGGACGGTTATTGGTGAACATATACGCTCAATCTTACTGAACCCTGAGAATCATACCTTGTCACCGATGACCGAATTATTGCTGTATTTAGCGGATCGCGCTCAGCATATAAATGAAATGATCGAACCCATTTTGGCGGCAGACAAAACCCTCATTTGCGACCGTTATTTTGATGCGACGGTGGTCTATCAGGGATTTGCCAGAGGACTCAGCGTTGAGCTATTGCTGGATTTACACCGCATGTTGTTTGATAATTTAAAACCGGATATCACCTTTTTGCTGGATCTTTCGCCGCAACAGGGTTTGGAGCGCGCCTGGCAGCAATTAAACAGCGGCCAGCGGAAGGGGCATGAAAGCCGTTTTGAAAATGAGGCCTTGGCCTTTCATGAAAAAGTTCGCAACGGTTACCTCGAGCTGGCACAGCGTGAACCGCAGCGGTTTCACCTTATCGATGCTGCCCAGAGCCCGGATCGGGTCTTTGCTGACATTAGCAAGATATTAGCACCTTTAATCAAATGAGGTGCCGGCTGAAGGTTGAACCTTTTCGGGACGTAAATTGAAAACAACAACAACGCTACTGACATCATAAGCAGATACAATGGGCAATTCTATACTGGACGCCATCGGCAACACGCCCCTGGTTAAAATCCAAAAACTAAATCCGAACCCCACCATAACGATGCTGGCCAAGCTGGAATATTTTAATCCCGGCGGCTCTATTAAAGATCGTGCCGCCCTTTGGATGATCGAGGCTGCCGAACGCTCAGGGGAGCTCACTCCTAAAAAAATTGTCATTGAGCCTACCAGCGGCAATACCGGTATCGGCTTGGCCCTGGTTTGTACGGTCAAGGGATACCGGTTGCTGCTGGTCATGTCAGATGCCGTCAGCATTGAACGCCAGAAGATACTAAAGGCCCGGGGCGCCGACATTCTTTTAACCCCCGGCCATTTGGGCACCGATGGCGCTATTGACGAGGCCTATCGACTGGCCCGTGAAAATCCAGACACCTATTTTCTGCCCGACCAATTCAATAATGAAGCCAACTGGCTGGCGCACTACCACGGAACGGCGGAGGAAATCTGGCGTCAGACCAACGGCCAGGTGACCACTTTGGTCGCCACTTTGGGAACGACCGGAACCTTAATGGGCGTTTCAAAAAAATTGAAGACTTATGATCCGACCATACAAATCATCGGTGTCGAACCGTATTTGGGCCATAAAATTCAGGGATTAAAGAACATGAAGGAAGCCTACTGCCCTGAAATTTTTGACAAGAAACGTCTGGATCAAAAAATCAACATCGAAGATGAAACCGCTTACGAAATGGCCAGACGGTTGGCCAGAGAAGAAGGCATCTTTGTCGGAATGAGCAGCGGTGCTGCTATGGCCGGCGCCTGCAAAGTCGCGGAACAAATGACCGCAGGCACACTGGTTGTCATTTTTCCGGACAACGGTGAGCGCTATTTAAGCACTTCACTGTTTGCCGTTCATGATGAAATTTCCCTGAAATTGTTTAATACGATCAACCGCAAAAAAGAAGTGTTTGAACCTCAGGTCCCGGGAAAGGTTTCGGTTTACTCCTGCGGTCCGACGGCCCATGCCCGCGCTCATCTCGGAGAAATGCGCCGGATTGTATTTGCCGATTTGTTATGCCGCTATCTGGAGCACCGCGGCTATGCGGTCCATCATTTGACCGATATCAACGATCTCGATGATAAAGCCATCAGCGGGTCCGAAAAACAGGGTGTTGCGCTAGACGAATTTACGGAAGAAAACATTGCCAAATTCAAGAAGGACCTAACCGTTTTAGGGGTTACCCCTGCCAATGTTTACGCCCAGGCCAGTCAGCATGTTGATGACATGGTGGCTTTGGGGGAGAAATTGGTGCAAAAGGGCATTGCCTATGAAAAACTGCGCTCCCTCTATTTTGACATCTCCAGGCTCGAGGAATACGGCCGGCTTTCAGGGATCGATATCAATAAAATCAAAGTTGGGGCCACGGTTGATTTGGAAGACTATGAAAAGCTAAACCCACGTGATTTTACCCTTTTTAAGCGGTCTAAACTATCAGAGCTAAAACGGGGCATCTTTGTCAAAACGCAATGGGGAAATGCAAGACCCTCCTGGCATATTAAATCAGCGGCCATTTCCATGAAATATTTAGGGGAGCATTTTGACATCCATACCAGCAGCCGGGAGTTGGTCTTTCCTCACCACGAAAATGAGAATGCGATCGCTGCTGCTATAACCGGTAAGCCGCTGGCCAGGTTTTTTGTCCATTGTAACCGCGTGCTCATGGATGGTAAGAAACTAGATGAGCAAGCGGCCGGCTTAACGGTCGCAGATCTGGTCAATATGGGCTATTCCGGTCGGGTCATTCGTTTTTGGTTATTATCCAGCCATTATCGCAAACCCATACCCTTTTCAAAAGAACGCTTGGCAAATGCCGGCCGTGCGCTTGATCGTCTGGATCGCTGCATTTCCAGTCTGCGTTGTGTTAAGCACGGGGATGGTTATGCGGATATTGAACAGTTGCTTTATGACCTGAAAAACGGTTTTACGAGTGCAATGGACGATGATTTAAATATATCTGCAGCCCTGGCTGCAGTTTTTACGATTGTTAAAAAAGTGAATACCCTCATCCTTAATAAACAACTGAATTCAACCGACGCCACTAAAATCGTGGATGGTTTTCGCAGCATTGACGCTGTATTGAAGGTATGTCGTTTCTTTGATGCCTATGCTGATCCAGATATACAAGGCCTGTTTACAAAAAGAGAAAAGGCCCGCGCAGCGGGGAAATGGGACCTGGCAGATAAAATCAGAGAAGAGCTCAAATCACGCGGCATACCGGTTCAGGATCAGAGTTAAGGTTTCAAATTCAAAAGTTCCGCCGGAGGCGGTTCAGGTGTCAGGTGTCAGGTTTCAGGGTTGATCGGAGGGACTGACACCTGAACACTGACACCTTTTTATAAGCTATCTGATCACAATTAGACACAGGAGCGACAAGACGAAATGATACAGCCGATCTATTTCCCCTTTACCTATGTGCCGCAATGGGTTGCGGAAGTTTTGACGGCCGGATTCGGGCATTTTCATGTTTATCAGCCCTCAGGTAAGGAGCTGCCGGCTGAAATGCAACCCTGGGCCGAAAATAATGTCATGCACATCTGTGTGCCGGTGCCGTTTGAAGATAAGAAATTTACCGAGGTTGTCAGCGCTTTTGAGCAATTTGCGCATCTGCATGCTGATGCCGGAAACCTCAAAGCATTCTGGAATCAGCCAGACGCAATTCCATTTTTCGATGAAACGTCTGCCTCGCAAATTGTGGCCGATCTGAAAACGGACCAGCAGCCAAATAACGGGCTAGCGCATCCGGAGGCTCTCTTAAAAGCTCGGGTTTTTTTGGAATTTGCCCAGGAATTCGATCGGCAAAATGTCGAATTGCAGCAGGAATTGGAGGAAACAGATCGCTGTTCTGAAGACTTGCTGAAAAACTTGAGCGGCAAAAAGAATGGTGAGCCTGCGCCCCCGCGGCTGACTGCTGAAATTAAATTTCATGAACCGGGTGATTACATGCCACTGGATCGACTGCAGGCCTGGATTCATCTGTTTTTGGAGAAACCGATCAATACTGGATTTTTGGTCACCAGCAGCCCAACGATCTTTAATTCTCTGGTTGAAGAACTGATGTCGGAAAATAAAATATTTGAATTCAATGGTTTGCCTGCCCTTGCCTCAGGCGACCAGGCATTGATGGACTGGCGGGAAGCCCTTTGCCAGCAGATAAAAAACGGGCTTGAATCCGGAGAGCCATTCACCGAAAACGCCCTTGCTTCCAGGCCGCCGCTGCCACAACAGGCTGCCCAATTCAAGCTTTCTGTTTGCCGCTGGCCTGAATGTACGCCTGCCCAATTATTTGCGCGGTTTATAAAATCACCTATCGCGGACATTAACAAGTTCAATCAGACGCCTGGCATTAAGAACACGATACTAGGACTCATCGAGCGCTGCCCGTAACGGACTTGCTGGCATTGGGCGTAACCCTCTGATAACTCTGATCAGTGACAATCAATTGGTTTTATTTAAAAGGTTTGTTCTGTTTAATTTTTGCAAAAAATGCCATCAAGTCTTGACTCGCTTTTCCAATTGGTATATTGACATTTTCTTTAATAGAATCCAAGGTGGGTTGATCACCTTAATCAAATCCTAAATTCGAAAGGAGACTTTTATAATGGCTTTTAATGTTGTCGTTGATCAAGAAAAATGCACAGGCTGCGAAGAATGCGTTGATGTTTGTCCGGTTGAAGTTTTTGAACTGGAAGATGGGAAATCCCAACCCGTGAATGCGGATGAATGCCTGGGCTGCGAAAGCTGTGTCGAGGTCTGTGAAGAGGCTGCGATTACGGTAGAAGAGATTTAACTTGCTTTTGACCCTCTGCCCCGTGGTTGCGTTCCACAGCCCGGATCAGAGGGTCTTCTTTATGGATACCCTATAATTTCCTTGCCCGAATGACCGGGAATGTTGACTCCCACCGACTGTCTCTTCGCATCCAAATCAATATCCTCGTTTTCTCAACAAGCTGGCGCCCTCATGATTCTCTGGGCCGATGCCAGTTTGGTCATATATGACATGACAACTTCTGATGAATCATGGCAGATCGGATCTGTTTTGGGCTAAATTGTCATCAATAATAGATGCTTGCGGGCCTGACTGCACCTTGCTAGCAAGGACAAACTATGTTAGAAGTAATCTCAAAATCTGTATCCGGGGCCCATGGCCTGGCCCGCTGCCGGCGGATCGAATCCGTTTAGATTTCTAAGGATTCAGGGAAACGCAGTCGACCAGCATTTCAGCCGATCGACAGATGTTAAAGTGCAGATTGCAACGGCGAATGATCTAAAAATCAAATCCGTTGGCGAGCGGTTAAGTGGGACGCATTGTATTATGAAACAATACCTAATCGATGAGCTTAGACCCGAGGACCATCAAAAGGTAAAACAATACCTGGATGAAAAATATGGTCCGGTGGAAATGGGGAGTATTTACTGGGTACCATTGGCAGCAGATATGTTGACGGATATTCAGCAACAGCATACGGACTGTCAGCCTTTTAATGCTGCGATTGACCTGCAGGAAGACCGGCTGGTCCTTGAGCTGTTGGTGCGCACCAAAAAAAAGATTCGGTGTGCCTGCATCGGATATGCGGAGGAGCGGCAACGGAATTGGTTGATCGACCAGGTGGATGCCATATTCAAACGTTTAGGCGTGATCACCTGATGTTTTCTGGGCCCAACCGGACCGGTTACCCGTATCAGGAATCGAACAAACCGATGCAATCATTATGATTATAAAAGAGGTTGTCGGTCTCGCGATATCACGGTGATTGTCAAGTTGTCCTGAAAATGGTTGCTCAGGTGCCGGAACTTATTGAGATGATACGCACAATTTACATCACGGTCTGGGTTGTTTTGGCAACTTTTGTGCTGGGCACAATGGTCATCGTGCTTTCTTTTTTTGTCAAAAGCGGCAATCCTCTGCACAAAATTGCCCGTTATTGGGGGCGCTCCATCCTGGTGGTCAGCCGTATCAAGGTCACGGTCGAAGGACTTGCGGATATCGATGCGCAACGTCCTTATATTTATATGCCCAATCATCAGAGCAACTTTGACATACCGGTTCTGCTCGGCCATCTTACGGTTCAGTTTCGATGGTTGGCCAAGATGGAGTTGTTTAAGGTGCCGATCTTTGGTCACGCCATGCGCAAGGCAGGCTATATCAGTATTGACCGCAACGATCGAGAGTCAGCCATTAGAAGTCTGCAGGCGGCAGCTGAAAAAATAAAAAATGGTATATCGGTGCTGATTTTTCCGGAAGGGACGCGTAGCCGGGACGCTCAGATCCAACCTTTTAAGAAAGGCGGTTTTGTGATGGCCATTGATTCCGGTGTGCCGATTGTTCCGGTGGTCATCAGCGGCGCACGTGCGATCATGACCAAAGGCAAGTTTCGTGTTAACCCGGGTCAGATTCGGTTGCGAGTCCATAAGCCGATCGACACCTCAACCTATACCCACGATACCAAAGAAGCGCTGATGGCGCGTGTTCGTCGCGTCATTTGCGACAATCTTGAAAACAGTGAAATGGATCGGAAGGCATGTTAAAAATTATTCCGCTCGGCGGTCTCGGTGAAATTGGCCTGAATATGATGGTATTTGAATACGGGGACACGCTTTTTGTGGTCGACGCAGGATTGATGTTTCCCGAAGATTATATGCTGGGCGTGGATTTTGTCATTCCGGATATTGAATATCTGCGGCAGAACGAATCCCGTTTAGCGGGCATCGTCCTAACCCATGCTCACGAGGATCACATCGGCGCTCTACCCTATCTGCTAAAGGAGGTCAGGGCCCCGGTATTCGGAACACCGTTTACGTTAGGTTTGGTTCGCAAAAAAATGGAAGAATATGAGCTCGGTGGTCCAATGGACATGCATTCCATATTACCGGATGAAACCCTAAAATTGGGACCGTTTACCTTGGACTTTATACGTGTGGGCCATAGCGTTTTGGACGGCGTGGGCATATCCATTCAGACACCTTTAGGCCGCATCATCCACACCGGTGATTTTAAAATTGGTTATGGTTCTACGGATGGGATGGCCACGGACGTTAACAAATTCGCCAAACTCGGGGAAGAGGGGGTATTGGCCCTGTTGTCCGATTCCACCAATGTGGAACGGGAAGGATATCCCATAACCGATAAGGAAATATGCGGGGCCTTACTGCGGATTATTACCGAAAGCAGTGGGCGTGTGATCGTGGCCTTGTTTGCCTCCAACATTGCCCGTATTCAAGTCATTTTGGATATCGCCAAAGCAAACGGGAAAAGAATCATCTTTGATGGCAAGAGTATTGAAGCCAGTGTTCATATTGCCACCGAGCTAGGCTATCTGGACACGGGCGCTTACGATGTCATCTCAATCGATGAGCTTGCCGAATATAATGATGAGGAGCTGATCATCGTTACCACCGGGACCCAGGGAGAACCTATGTCTGCGTTGGCCCGAATGTCAGCCGGCACCCATAAGCACATCACCATAAAAACGGGGGATACGGTTGTGTTATCCTCTAAATTCATTCCCGGCAATGAAAAGGCCATCGCCAAGATTATCAACAATCTCTATCGCAAAGGCGCTGATGTTATATACGAGAAAATATCTGATATTCATGTTTCCGGGCACGCATTTCGCGAAGAACTTAAACTGATGATCAAATTAACCCAGCCCCGGTATTTTATACCGATTCATGGAGAGTACCGGCACTTGATTTTACATTCGCGGTTGGCCGAGGGCGTCGGCATACCCAAAGAAAATATCTTGTTGACGGAAAATGGTCAAATTGTAGAATTTGACAAAACCGGTGGCCGCCTGAACGGACGGGTCACAACGGGCCGGGTGCTCATCGATGGCAAGGGCATTGGCGATGTCGGCCGCAGCGTATTAAAAGAGCGCCGCGTGTTGTCAGAAGACGGCATGGTGGCGGTCACCATGGCATTTGACGAAGACACGGGTGTTGTGGTTTATGGCCCGGAGTTTATTTCAAAAGGATTTGTGTTTGAAACCGAAAGCGGCCACCTGCTGGAAGATGCCCAGTGTGTTGTTTTGGAGATCGTCGAAGAGGTGACACCGGAGATAAAAAATCGGGTGGATATCATCCGATCAAAGATTAAAACCGCGTTACGGCAATATTTTTTCTTTACCATCGGCCGCCGGCCAGTTATACTTCCGTTTATTATGGAAGTGTAATTGACTGCTGGCCGTTAGCCAGCAGCCAAGGTTTCAGATTTCAGTGTTCAGGTGTCAGTCCTTCGGATCAACGCTGACACCTGACACCTGACACCCGAAACCTTAATACATACCAACACTGGAATATTGAAACCGAACATCGTCAAAAGTGCCCAGACAAAAGTAACCACCCAATAGACCCAATCCTATGCGCAAAGAAATCATCGGCATCTTTTGCTTCTTTTTAGTTATTTTCACCCTGATCAGTCTGTTATCTTTCAGTCCAGATGATCCGTCGATTCACAATGCCAAAGCCGCGGGTGAAATCCATAACCTATTTGGCAGGCTGGGGGCGCATCTTGCCGGTATTTTGATCGGTCTCGTTGGGCTCGGCGCATTTTGGATTCCGCTACTGTTGTTGTTGACCAGTATTCATTTTTTTGGCGATCATCCAATGAAGGCCAAAATTTCGACGCTCATCGGCGGCCTCCTGCTGGTTGTCACCACCGGCAGCCTGCTGGCCTTGCGTCAAGATGCCTACCTGTTGTTTGGCAACCATTTTTCGGCCGGCGGCCTTATTGGCATTCCGTTAAAATCCTTCCTTACCCAATATACCAATTTTACCGGCGCCTTGATTATTTTAGTTTTGCTGTGGATCGTCGGCTTTATTTTGGCAACCGGTTTTTCGCTGATCGCCTTTTGTCTGCGCTGCTGGGAGTGGATTACGGCTATCGCGGATCGCATAAAGACCCTTTATTTAAAAGGAAAGGAACGCCGGGAGCGGTCAAAGAAATTTGCCCAAGTTGATCGCAAGTCCAAGCGTGCCAAAGCCAAGAAAATAAAAATTAAGGCCACGAGCCCTAAACCCATTAAGCCCGTACCAGCGCCCAAACAGGAGGAATTTAAGTTCATGAAATCCGGCAAGGGCTTCCAGTTGCCATCCATTAATTTTTTAGAAGACGCGGAATTTCAAATTGGTTCAGCCGATAGTGAAAATTTACGGATGCAGTCGCAACTGCTTGAAAAAAAATTGGAAGATTTCGGTGTTCAGGGAAGAGTGGTTGAGGTCGCCCCCGGGCCGGTAATTACCACCTTTGAGTATGAACCGGCCCCCGGTGTCAAGATCAATAAAATTGTCAACCTGACGGATGATTTAGCGCTGGCCATGCGAGCAACCAGTATTCGCATCGTGGCGCCGATTCCGGGCAAGGCGGTCATTGGGATCGAGGTTCCCAATACCGATCGCCAGGTGGTTAAGTTCAAAGACATTATCGCGTCCAGTGTTTTTGAAAAGTCCAAATCTAAACTGACCCTTTGTCTGGGAAAGGATATTGTCGGCAACCCCGTCGTTGCGGAATTGGAAAAAATGCCCCATCTGCTGATCGCCGGCGCCACCGGCACCGGTAAAAGTGTGGCCTTAAATGCGATGATTTGCAGCCTGCTATACAAGTCCAAGCCCGGTGAAGTTAAAATCATCATGGTCGACCCCAAACGCATTGAATTGTCCAGTTACGATGGCATTCCCCATTTGATCACACCGGTGGTGACCAATCCAAAAAAAGCCACCAATGCGCTTTTCTGGGCGGTGCGCGAAATGGAGCACCGCTACGAGCTGCTGTCGGAGATGACCGCCCGTAACGTCAAGCAGTATAACAACAAGATAGCCAAAGCCTCAAAAACGGCTGACAAAGAGGCACCGGAACCGCTGCCCTATATTGTTATTGTCATAGATGAACTTGCCGACCTGATGATGCTTGCTTCACGGGATGTCGAAGTGGCGCTGACACGACTGGCCCAGATGGCACGTGCCGCCGGCATTCATCTCATTTTGGCCACCCAACGACCCTCTGTCGATGTCTTAACCGGCATCATCAAAGCCAATTTCCCGACCCGTCTGACATTTCAAGTATCTTCTCGAACCGATTCGCGAACGATCATCGATACCGTCGGTGCCGAAAATTTACTGGGTAGCGGGGATATGTTGTTTTTGCCCCCGGGCACGGCAAAATTGCAGCGTATTCATGGTGCCTATATTTCTGAAAACGAGTTAAGTCAAATCACCGCTTTTTTAAGAGGTCAGGAAAAACCGGAGTACGATGAAGAGGTAACTGAGGCCGCCGCCATGCAGCCCGCTGAAGCTGACGATGATGAATATGATGAGCGCTATGATGATGCAGTGGCGCTGGTCACCAAGAACGGACAGGCTTCTATCTCCATGGTTCAGCGCCATTTGCGAATCGGCTACAATCGTGCCGCACGCATTATCGAAAAGATGGAAAAAGAGGGTGTCGTCGGCCCTTCAGACGGCGCCAAACCCAGAGAGGTTCTGGTCACCAGTTATGACCGGAAATCTTAGCGGCTTTCAGCCGCAGGTTTCAGGTGTTCCGCCGCAGGCGGATTCAGGTGTCAGCCCTTCTATTTGTCCCTGAAACCTGAAACCTGACACCAGAACCGCCAACGGCGGAACTATAAAGCCCGCCACCCGACACCCCTAATAAAAGCTGAGCATGAATATTGACAGAGAACTAGTTTCAGCAACCAAGGGCTTTCTCCACGAAGATGAGGGGCGCTGCCTGTACGATACCGCGCTCAAAGCCAGCCAACTGGGGCCCTGTCTTGAGATTGGCAGCTATTGCGGCAAATCGACGATTTACATCGGTATGGCCTGCCAGAAGAACAGCAGCATCCTCTTTTCCATCGATCATCACCGCGGCTCTGAAGAACAACAGCCGGGTCAGGCCTATTTTGATCCCGTTCTGTTTGATCCCCAATCGGGCAGGGTGGACACATTTTGCGAGTTTCGCAAAACCCTTCAGAAGGCCAATATAGAGGATACGGTGGTGGCAATGGTCAGTCGTTCGGATGTGGCTGCACGGCACTGGGCCACACCGCTGGGAATGGTTTTTATCGACGGAGGACATTCCATGGAAACTGCTCTTAGCGATTTTACCGCCTGGTACCCCCACATCTTACCGGATGGCTATCTGCTGGTGCATGATATTTTCATTGACCCGTCTGATGGGGGGCAGGCACCCCGTCGCGTTTTCGATCTGGCGTTGGCCAGCGGTCAGTTTACTGCCATAGCGATGATCCGAACCCTGGGGGTGTTGCAACGCAAAAAATAAACCCCGTATCTTCTTTGGGGATCTTCAGCCATCAATCTGAAAAGGTCTTCCAAATTACCTAACACCCCTTCAGGCTGGCCGGTTGAGTCCGTCTCCGGCGGATTGAGCCCGTTAAAATCGGAAACATATCAGATCATATTATTTACCGGCTAACCGGCTTACGGGCAAACCAGCTCAACTTTTTTTAAAATACACCACCAGACTTTTTCCCAATAGCGGATTGAGCAATTTGTCCAATCCGGCAACAAGCTTTGGCTGTTTCATGATATCCCAAGTCAGAAAACGATGGTAAAGATTTACGGCGGTCGAGTCTGTGCGATCTGGCCCCAGCAGACATTTCAACCACCAGTAGGGGGTGTGCAGGCTATGGGCATAATGAACGGCCCAGTGTTTTACGCCCAAGTTTTCGAGCAAAGCAATGAGCTTTTTTTTGCGATATATGCGGATATGGCCGTTGTCTGAGCTTGTGTATGCTGTTGAAAGCGCCCAGCAAATGCTTTCCGGCCAGAAACGCGGGACGCTGACTGCCAGATTGTGCCCTGGTTTTAACACTCGAATCATCTCACCGGCAGCGCGACGATCGTCTGAAACGTGCTCCAGGACTTCTGAGCAAATCACGAGGTCAAAGAAATTGTCTTCAAATGGCAAAACACCTACATCTGCGCGCGTTAAACCCCACATGCCGCCGCCATTTTCGCCGATGCTTTCGTGAAACTGCAATCGCTTTTTGGCCGCGCCGAGTTCGACTGCGTCTAGATCCGCACCGATGGCAAACGCATTTCTACACCGGTAAGCGGCACAGGTATGACGACCCGAACCACATCCAATATCCAGAATGCGGTAACCCGGCTTGATACTCAATCTATCAAAATTAACGGTGAGCACCAATAGCCTCGCGATATACGTTGACGGTCTTCTGGGCGGCTTTGATCCAAGTAAAATGTCGCTGAACCCTTTGATAGCCGGCACGGCTCAATCTTTGGGCCAGTTGCGGTCGTTGCAGAATAGTTAAAATTGCATCGGCGAGCGCTTGTGCGTTAGCCGGGGGCACCAAAACACCGGCGTCTCCGACGACTTCCGGCAAAGCGCCACCAGTGGTGCTAATGACCGGTACACCACAGGCCATGGCTTCGCCGACAGGCAAACCAAACCCTTCATAGACGGATGGAATAACTGCTGCGGTTGCTCTTGCGTACAAACGCACAAAGTGGTCGTGGGTAATCCGACCCGTAAAGGTGACGCGATCTCCAATTCCCAGTTTTTGGATTAATTTCTGGCTGTATCCGTTTTTGTGGGTTGACCCGACAATTGTCAGTTTGACCGGCAGCGTTTGCCCAACGATTGAAAGTGCCCGCAGCAGGTAAAAAAGTCCTTTCAGGGGCATATCGGCGCTGTTAGTGACAATCAGTCTGTATTTTTCGCGGGCGATTTCAGGGATGGGGTAAAACAGATCGGTGCGGATGCCGTTGGGTACGATTCTAAATCGCCTGGTTGATATTTTAAAATCACGGGCGATATCATCGCGTGCGGTTCTGGATACGGTGATGATATGGGAAATTTTTCTGGAAACGCGTTTTTGCATCCCACAAAACGAGTACCAGCGCCACTGCTGTATCTTGCGCCATATATTTGCAGCTGAGCGAATCGCAATTTTACGATCGATGGTGATGGGATGGTGAATAGTGGCAACCGTGGGCAGCCAGTCTTTTATGGTCAGCAGGCCATAGGACAACCCCTGGTTGTCATGGATGATATCGTAAACGCGCCGCTTTGTGCGCAGGTAGCGGCGAGCGTGCAACCCGAATATAAATGGCTCGGGAAAGCCCATGGTGGAGACCCCGAGCCATTCTATTAAATTGATGGGCTGACGCAGCTCTTTGAGTGACGGCGTTCTGAATAAGTGTTCCGGATTATAAAGGTCCAGCGATGGAATCTGATAGCAGGGAATATCTGCATCCAACTGCGGTTTTGGCGGGCCAACAACGACCTCTACGTGATGTCCCAGGTCCTTCAGGGCGCGGCTCAGATTTTTTAAATAAACGCCCTGCCCACCGCAATGGGGATTGCAGCGATAACTTAGGAGGCAAATGTTCAAGGGTTTTGATGTTTCAGGTGGCCCCTTTGAATATTTTTGATGTTTGGTTATGCCGCTCATTTTCATTGTTCAAGAATGTGTTTTTTTTAACCGAATCATCCTCCTCGTCGTCCGCGTTCTCAAAAGGTTTTTACGAGCCATATTCCGAGGACCGGCACGAGGACGAGCACAAGGACGATATAATGGTGCTGTTGTCCTATCAATCTTTGGTTGGCGCACTTCAAAAACACCTTCTGGCACGAATTCGGGCATATGGCAATACCTACCATACCGCCGATGACCCTGGCGGCTAAAGTTTTTGCGTAAAGTGTCGATATCAAATCCAGAGGTTTTGACAGCTATATCTGGTTATAACCTTTTGAAATTAAATAAATTAATAAAATAACAGCCGAATGGGGTGTTGACGGTTTCACGCCATGGATAGTCCCGAAAAAGAGACCATATTGTTTGTCGATGACGAAGAAAGTATTTTAAGCGTATCCAGTGAATACTTTCAACGCAAAGGGTATCAAACCCGCACCGCCCGCACCGGTGATGAGGCCCTAAGAATTCTCTCCGATGAGAGGGTCGACTGCTGCTTTACCGATATTAATATGCCCAAAATGAACGGTCTTGAGCTGGCCGAAAAAATCAGAAATCTCGATAATACCATGCCGGTTATTGTGATGACCGGTTATCCATCCCTGGAAAATACCATCCAGACAATTAAAAACGGAGTGGTTGATTTTCTAATCAAGCCGGTCAATTTGAAACAGATGGAATTAAGCGTGCAGCGTGTGATGCAGCAGCGCAATATGTTTGTGGAAAATATCCTTCTGAAAAAAGAGGTCGAAGGCAAACAGCGTCTGGAGAATCTGAACCAGGAGCTAATGGTCAAAGTCAAGGAGCTGAACATCCTTAACAAAATAATGAGCCAATTTACGGCCATAGGCTCTAGCAATGATGTGTTCAAGCGAGCCGTGGATCTTGCCCTCACGATTGCCCATGCGGACAGGACCGGCTTATACGTGATTAATGAGGCCCTTCAGGAACCGGTTCAGGTATCGTCTTCGGCCTTGTCCAGCGGTCTTTGTACAAGGCCCGGCTCAGCAAAGGTCTGTCAGGTGCCGCCGATACCGTTTGGGGGCAATTCCCCACCGGTAAATTCTACGCTGATAATGGAAGTTGTCTCAGATCAGATTCCCTTGTTGATCGCTCAAAATAAGGCCAATAACGGTTTGCCGGCTGAGATCAAATCCGCCATGATTGTGCCGTTGAAGATCAGAAACAAGGTTTTTGGCGTGATAACCGCAATGGTGACGCAGGGGGCGAAACGATTCAGCGAAAAAGATTTGTATTATCTGTCCTTTTTGGCCCAAAGTGCCGCGCAAGCCATTGAAAACCTGGCCCTGTACGAAAATATCTACGAAAATCTTTTTGCCACCCTATACGCATTCGTAAAAGCGGTTGAAGCAAGAGACCTGTATACTCAGCAGCATTCAAGCCGTGTTACAGGGCTGTCAATCGTAATCGGTAAACAACTCGGATGTACTAAAGAGGAGTTGGACATTCTCAATTTTGCCGGGCATCTGCATGATATCGGTAAGATCGGCATCCGCGATGACATCCTTTTAAAACCCGGCAAATTGACCGAGGAAGAATTTGAGAAAATTAAGGCGCATCCGGTCATTGGCGCCAACATTCTTGAACAATTGGGATTGTGGGAAAGAGAAAGACAGATTATTCGATGCCATCATGAGCGATTTGACGGTACCGGATATCCCGATGGTATTCGGCAAGAGGATATACCCTTTTTGGCCCGCATTTTATCCGTGGCCGATGTCTACGATGCGATGGCATCCGATCGGGCCTATCGTAAAAAAATGGCCGATGAGGTTATTCTCAAGATCATCAATGAAGGCAACGGCTCCCAGTTTGATCCGGCTGTTGTTGCAGCTTTTAATCAGGCCTACACCGACGGCAAGATTACGCGGTATATGCAAACCGGAGAAATCAACTGATCTTGTCACCCGTTTCCGCCTTTTGGTATTGCACTTTTGGTATCAGCATAGAGTGTGAAATTCGGTTTCATGTAATACTGGGACGGGGTCGCAGGTCCTCAAATCATAGCCAACAAAAAAAGCGGGATAGCCATTTAGCTATACCGCTTTTTTTGTTATACTAGGATGTGGTCGGGGCGAGAGGATTTGAACCTCCGACCCCTTGAACCCCATTCAAGTGCGCTACCAGACTGCGCTACGCCCCGACACAGGCGTTAATCATTAGCATCCGGTTGAAGAGATGTCAATATCTGACAGAAGACAGAGAACAGAAAACAGAGGTCAGAAAGAGGGACTCATCGTACATTCATCACCTGTCATCTGTCCTCTGACTTCTGTCCTCTGAATATAAAAAAATATATGACTCCATCAAACAAAAAACCCATCCGCCCGCCTCGATTAAAGCCCGGTGACACCATTGGTATTGCGGCACCGGCCGGCCCTTTTGAGCGCGATACTTTCAGGCAGGGCCTGAGCGCCCTGGAAGCCATGGGTTTTCAGACCCGGGTCCCCGATGAAATATTTGACCGCACCGGGTATCTGGCCGGCACCGATGCACAGCGAGCCCGGCTGGTCCATCAGCTTTTTGAAGATCCGGACGTTCAGGCGATCGTTTGCGCTCGCGGCGGATTCGGTTGTTTGCGGATGTTGCCGTTGGTTGATTTTGACGTCATCCGCAGTCATCCGAAAATTTTCGTAGGTTACAGTGATATTACCGCCTTGCTGGCGACAATTACCCATCACGCCGGGTTGGTGACATTTCATGGCCCGATGGTGACTCCCCTTGCAAGCGCACCGGAGCTAACCCGCAGCGCTATGATGGCCGCCATTGCATCCGATGCGCCGCTTGAAATTGCCGCTGCTGCCGGCATGGTGATTCAGACGGGTCGGGCAAAAGGGCCCGTTACTGGCGGCAACCTTGCGACCCTGTGTCATCTGCTGGGAACGCCCTTTGAAACTGACTACAAGAACCATATTGTGTTGCTGGAGGATCGGGGTGAAGCGCATTACCGCATTGACCGCATGCTGTCTCAGATGAAATTGGCTGGGTGCTTTGACGGCATTGCCGGGCTGGTTCTTGGCAACTTTGAGGATTGTGGCGCATTGGACGGAATTTACCAAATCTTCCAGGAGCATTTCCAGGACCTTTCCATTCCGATTCTGGCTGGTTTTGATATCGGTCATGGAACGCAAAATCAAACCGTTCCTTTTGGCATGACCGCCACTTTGGATACGGACAAGCAGCTTCTTTCTTTCAGCCAACCGGCAACCATCGGTTAGTTGTTAGTCGCCCGTTGTCAATAGTAATATGGTTTCAGGTGTCAGGTGTCAGGAAAAAACTGGTTTCAGATGTCCCTATTAGGTTTCAGCCCTTCTATTCGTCCCTGAAACCTGACACCTGAAACCTAAAGTAAATAGTAGTAAAATGGAAATGGAATCTGTCGACAGATTGATGAAACAAGCTGTTAATAGCGGGATCTTTCCCGGCGGGGTTTTACTGGTCTCAAGCGAGACAGCGGTTGTTTTCTCAGAGGCTTACGGGCTGGCACATCTCCACAAGCAAACGCCGGTGACCGCAAACACCATATTTGATCTGGCTTCTTTGACCAAGCCTCTGGCAACGACCCTGGCGGTGATGCGGCTGGTGCAGGATTGCAAACTCGATCTAGAAGATACGCTTGGTGAGCTGTTACCTGAATTTAGGGAAGGTGATAAAGCCAAGATTAAGCTCAAACATTTACTCTATCATAATGCGGGTCTTCCGGACTACCGGCCGTATTACAAGCAACTCGATAGGATCGCCTTGGCTTCGCGCCGGGACGAGCTGCGTCAACTTTTAGTGAACGAGCCCCTGGTCCAGCCCAGCGGTAAAGAAGTTCTATACAGTGATCTGGGGTTTATGATTTTGGCATGGTTGGTTGAGCACATCAGCACCCGGCGCCTGGATCATTTTGTCACTGCAAAATTCTACCGTCCACTGGGTCTTGAAAATCTCTATTTTATCGACCACAACAGTAGTGAGCGCCAGGGCTCTTTTGCGGCTACTGAAAATTGTGCCTGGCGCCGTGAAATTATAATCGGACGCGTGCATGATGAAAATGCGTTTGCAGTCGGCGGCGTTGAGGGTCACGCCGGTCTTTTTGGAACCGCTGAAGATGTTCACCTGCTTTTGACTGAACTGCTGCGCACCTATCAAGGGCAGAAGGACGATACCTTATTTGACCAAGAAGTGCTGCATCAATTTTTCAAACGTTTGCCCGGTACCGATAAGGCCATGGGATTTGATATGCCGCGCATAAAAGATGCCAGTTGCGGCCAAAATTTTTCAGTCTATAGCGTCGGGCATCTGGGATTTACCGGCACTTCTTTTTGGATGGATCTTGAGCAGTCTGTCATTGTCATATTGCTGACCAATCGCGTACACCCCACACGTGAAAATAAGCGTATTAAAAAGTTCAGACCCCATTTGCACGACACGATCATGAATACGTTGAGGTCTTAAATTTTTTAATGATTATTTTTGCTTGTCATGTTACAATAAATCTGTTTTACCATCCATTTAATTTTTAAGACTATTCTTTACAGCGAGGCCTTTCCGAATGAATTTATTTTTCGATAAAATTTTGGGTGTGTTTTCAGATGATCTGGCCATTGATTTGGGCACTGCCAATACGCTTGTTTATGTAAAGGGAAAAGGCATCGTTTTAAGCGAGCCTTCGGTAGTGGCGGTCAGCACCGGAAATCGATCCCGCAACCGCGTGTTGGCTGTCGGATCGGAAGCCAAGAACATGTTGGGCAAAACACCCGGAAATATATTGGCCATCCGCCCGATGCGCGATGGCGTTATTGCTGATTTTGAAGTGACCGAAGCCATGTTGCGTCATTTTATTCATAAGGTCCACAACCGACGCACCTTTGTTCGACCGCGGATTATCATTGCCGTACCATCGGGCATCACCCAGGTTGAAAAGCGCGCTGTCAGAGAATCAGCTGAATCCGCCGGTGCCCGAGAGGTTTTTTTGATTGAAGAGCCCATGGCAGCTGCGATCGGGGCCGGTCTTCCCATCACCGAACCAACCTGTAACATGGTGGTGGACATCGGTGGTGGCACCACTGAGGTAGCCGTGATTTCGCTGAAAGGAATTGTTTACAGCCGTTCGGTTCGCGTTGCCGGTGATAAAATGGATGCAGCCATTATTCAGTATATCAAACGTAAATATAATTTGCTGATTGGTGAGCGCTCGGCTGAAATGATTAAGACCTCAATCGGCAATGCCTATCCGGATTCTCAGAATCTGGAAACCATTGAAGTCAAAGGCCGTGACCTGGCCTCAGGAATTCCCAAGATCCTATCGATCGACTCGGAAGAAATACGAATTGCCATTTCCGAACAGATTGATGCCATAGTTGAGACAGTGAAAATTGCCCTCGAACAGACACCACCTGAATTATCTGCCGACATCGTTGATCGAGGTATTATTCTGACCGGAGGGGGTGCCTTGCTGAAGAATCTGGATAAACTCATACGTGAGGAAACCAGTTTGCCGGTTACGGTCACCGAAGACCCATTATCTACAGTGGCGCTGGGCTCGGGGAAGGCCCTCGATAATCTTGAAATTCTTAAGGCAGTAGTGGTCAGCTGAGTTCTTATAGCGTTGCTAAAATAAATAAAGCGTTATGTTCTCCAAAAAGATGGTTCTAATCGTTGGCGTTATCATTCTGATTACCGTCAATGTCATCCTCCTTTCATTTTCCAGCAAAAGCCAATCGACCTTTGGATTAGGTCGCGTGGGCCTTTCAGTGGTCTCTCCGTTTCAGGAGGTTGTTACCCGATCAATTCGTTTTGCGCGGGATATCTGGGAGCGTTATTTTTTTCTGGTCGCAGTTGCCCATGAGAACGAAAATCTAAAAAAATCGTTAAATCAGTTTATTGGAAAAAACAATCAATGGCTTGAAACCGATATGGCCAATTCCCGGCTGCGGGATCTGCTCAATTTCCAAAAAGCGCCGACCAATCCAGTTGTGCCTGCCGAAGTTATTGGAAAAGATCCCTCCGGCTGGTTTAAAACCATTATTATCGACAAAGGCACATCAGATGGTATGCAGAAAGGATTGCCGGTAGTTTTGCCGACCGGTATTGTCGGTCAAGTGATTGAAACAGCCGGCCATTATTCTAAAGTGATGTTGCTTGTTGATCGCAATAGCGCCGTTGATTCCCTGGTGCAGCGCTCGCGGGCGCGGGGTATCATTAAAGGTGAATCCGCCGATCAATTTCGGTTTGAATTTGTTTTGCGCAAACATGACTTGCAGATCGGCGATACGGTGATCGCATCCGGATTGGACGGTGTTTATCCAAAGGGGCTGCGCATCGGGCGCGTATCGGATATCAGCCAACGCAACTCAGACATCTTCTACGACGTTAGCGTCACCCCTTTTGTTGATTATGAAAAACTGGAAGAAGTTTTGGTTATTCTTCGTTCGCCAACGCAGACTTTTGCGAGTCAAAAATGAGATACGGTTTTTATATCGGCACCTGCCTGCTATTGCTGATCGTCCAAACCACCATTTTGCCTTATATTCCCGGATTGGGCGGTATGTATGATCTGCTGATCCCCTTTGTGATCTTTATCAGTATTTGCCTTCCACTGCGCGAGAGCCTACCATTTGTTTTAGTACTGGGGTTGATCATGGACAATCTTTCCGGAAGTCCATTTGGGTTGCATATGACCTTTTATTTGTGGTTGTTTATTGGGGTTCGCTTTATTATCCGGTTTCTGCGGGTGAGCAATAAATTTCTTTTGTCGGTGGTTGTGGTCACAGCCGTTTTAATCGAAAACCTGTTAATGATTGCCACCTTTACATTTTTCAGGCCGGCGGAGCAGTTGCCGGCAGATGCATGGATCGTTATCTCCCAGCAGTTTTTATGGGCGCTGGCCACCGGCCCCCTATTTTTATTAATTCTGCTGGCTTTTGCCAAACGGTTCAACATTCAGTGGGATGGCGCTACGCCACCGCCCAACGCTTATGGATAAGTACTTAAAAACAGCAGATACCGACTGGTACAAACAGCGCATTACAGGTGTAATTGTCTGCGCCCTGGCGGTCTTTGTCGTGCTGATGATTCGGCTCATTTTCCTGCAGGTCATCATGGGAGATGAATACCGACGTTTGTCCTTGAACAACAGCATCCGATTGCAAAGTATCGATCCCCCCCGCGGCCGACTCTACGACCGCAACGGCGATCTTTTGGTGGACAACCGACCTTCCTTTGATGTGAACATTACCCTCAAAGATGCTGATCCGTTGAACCTGACTCTTGAGAGATTGGCAATTCATCTTAAAACGCCCGCCGACGCGCTTTTGTCTCAGATAAAACAGACGCGGGGCGTATCGGCTTACAGCCCGCTATTGCTCCGACAGGATGTCGGTCGCGATACACTGGCGTCGATCGAGGTCAAAAAATTCGATCTACCGGGTGTTTCAGTTGATACCAATTTGCGGCGCAACTATATCTATGAGCGCCAAGCAGCGCATCTGATTGGCTATTTGAGTGAAATCAGCCCTGCTGAGCTCAAAAGCGGTTCATATCCGGATTGCCGCAGCGGGGATCTGATCGGCAAGTTTGGCGCTGAAAAAATGTACGAGAACGCCTTGCGGGGCAAACGGGGCGGGCGCCAGGTTGAGGTCAATGCCAATGGCCTGGTGGTCAGAGTTTTAAAAACCGTTGAAGCTGAACCCGGGCACAATGTCTATTTGACGATTGATCAAAAATTGCAGCACCGTACCGAAGCTTTGCTGGATGGCGTGGTTGGAGCGGCGGTGGCCATTGAGCCGGCAACCGGCAAAATTTTGACCTTGGCCAGCAGCCCTACATTTGATCAAAATTCATTCGTGGGTGGTATCACTCGTGAACAATGGGACTCTCTGATCTCAAATCCGTTCAGACCCATGTCAAATAGAGCCATCCAGGGCGAATATCCTCCCGGCTCCACCTATAAGATCATAACAGCGCTTGCCGGACTGCAAGAAGGTGTCATCGACGATAAAAGCGTTTATCATTGTCCCGGGCATTACCGATTCGGCAATCGGGTTTATCGCTGCTGGAAAAAGGGCGGACACGGAAAGGTTGATATTGTCAAAGCTGTCGAGGAATCCTGTGATGTGTATTTTTATCAGGTCGGACAGCTTCTCGGTGTCGATCGCCTGGCATGGTATGCCAAGGCCTTTGGACTGGGCGCTCCCACCGGCGTTCAGCTGGATCATGAAGCCCAGGGTCTGATTCCCACGGCGGCCTGGAAAAAAAGGCGCACCGGTGTGCCCTGGCAAGAGGGTGAAACCCTGTCGATTGCCATCGGCCAGGGGTTTAATCTGGCAACACCTATTCAGATGGCGGTTTTGGCTGGTGCTGTGGCCAATGGCGGCGATCGATACCGCCCCATGATATTGGACAACATTAAACAGATGGATGGTGACAGCGTGCAGCAAAATCAACCCAAAATGATTGGAAAACTCCCGGTCGGTCCTGCCCATCTGGAGCTAGTCAAGCTGGGTTTGTGGAAGGTCGTCAACAGCGAAAACGGAACAGCCCGCGGTAGCCGTCTGGCCGATATCGAAATTAGCGGTAAGACGGGTACTTCCCAGGTCATCAGCCGCAAAGATAATGAATCCATGGCTGAAGAAGATATGCCCGCTCATTTGCGATCGCATGCCTGGTTTATCGCATATGCGCCTTCTGATAAACCGACTATCGCTGTGGCAGTGGTTGTCGAGCATGGTGAACACGGTTCCGGTGCGGCAGCACCGATTGCCAAAGAAATGATAAAGACGTTTTTGCGTCAACCACCTGTCGGTTCGCAGATGGCAACTCAAACGGCGGCCAATAGCATCAGAGAAGATGGCTCGGCCACCGGCCTCCAATAGGTATCAGGTGTCAGGTATCAGGTGTCAGCCCTTCTAATAGACCCTGACACCTGACAGCCGACACCTGGCACCTAATTTGAAGCGAAAGCGAAAAAAAATGTTTGATCGCAGATTAGTACAATACTTTGATTGGGGTTTGATGGGTGTGGCCATGCTGATCGGCTGCGTTGGTCTTATTACACTCTACAGTGCGGTAACGGCAGAGACGCCGGCCCCCCAAAAAGTAATGTTCTTCAAGCAAATGTTGTGGTTTTCGATTGGGCTGGTGGCGATGATAACCACCTTTTTGTTTAACTATAAACTGTTAGATCGCTGGGCCCAGCCGATTTATTTAGGCTGTATAGCCCTTTTACTGGCAGTTTTATTTATCGGAAAATATGCCGGCGGATCCCGCCGCTGGCTGATTTTTGGTCCGGTATCGCTTCAACCCTCAGAGCTGGTGAAAATTGCCGTCATCATTGCATTGGCGCGCTATTATTCCAAGGATGCCAAATCAAGCGGATACACCCTGCGAGAGTTGGTGCGTCCCTTAATGATCATCATGCTGCCGGTTATCCTAATCGGGATGCAACCAGATTTGGGTACAGCCGGCCTGGTGGTGCTGATTGCCGGCGCCATTACCGTTTTTGTCAAAATTGAGCGCCGTTCCTTTATCTATCTGATCAGCTCTGGGGCGGTCATGTTTCCACTCATCTGGTTTTTCTTAAAGGACTATCAAAAACAGCGTATTCTCACATTTTTGGATCCCGACCGAGACCCGCTGGGCGCCGGTTATCATATCATCCAGTCCAAAATTGCCATTGGATCTGGAATGCTGGGCGGAAAAGGATTTTTAAAAGGAACACAAAACGCCCTGTCATTTCTACCGGAAGAACATACCGATTTTATATTTTCCGTCTTGGCTGAAGAATGGGGGTTTCTGGGATCAGCCACCTTGATACTTTTATTTCTCATTTTGATCATATGGGGTTTGAATGTGGCCCACGCCTGCCGAGAACCTTTCGGGACGATTTTGGCCGTCGGGGTGACGGCAATGATTTTCTGGCAGGTCATCATTAATATCGGTATGTCCATGGGTCTGTTGCCGGTGGTGGGCGTGCCGCTGCCGTTTGTCAGTTACGGGGGGTCCTCGGTATTGACCACTGCCATCGGCATTGGCCTGTTGCTCAATGTCAGTATGCGACGGTTTATGCTCGACTGACGGAAGTAAGATGCGGCATCCGATCGCCCTGTTTCTAAAACCGGTATGCGGCAGTCTTATGTTGTCGGGAGGTAAGCACAGCTGATGAAAAATGAAAAGAAGATCGAGTCCATATCAACTTTCATCGGATTTGGTTCTGGCATAGAGGGAAACGTCGAATTTCAGGGCACCATGCGACTGGATGGTCGGGTGAACGGTAAAATCACAAGCAAAAACGGTACCCTGATTGTCGGCGAGAAAGCCGTCATTGAGGCGGATATCCTTGTGGAGTCGATCATCATCATGGGCACAGTCTCCGGCACCATCGACGCCCAAAAGCGAATTGAGGTGCGGCCACCGGGCCAGCTCAACGGCAGTATCCAGGCAGGGGTTATTTCGATTGAACCCGGGGGGAGATTTAACGGTAAGTGTGCCATGAGGACCAAACTGGATGCCCTTAAAAAGCCCCTATCTGCGCCGCCAAATCCCGCTAGATCAGAGCTTTCCCAAGACCCATAAAATTTGCAAAAAATCCTTTGACAACCCCTTGGGCGGGATGTTATAGACCGCCGAGCCAAACCATCCTTTTGTCATGAATCAAACCATTTAGACCCGTTTTTTAAAAAATTATCGACGGAGGATTTCTCAATGAGAATTTTCGGTGGAAACCGCAAATTTTCCGCTATCGTTGTGGTAACTTTGCTTAAGCTGTTGTTGCTATCAGCGTCTATGGCCCTGGCAGCATCGGGAGAGGGCGGCGGCGGTGTTACCGTCATGCCGGATTGGACCGTTTTTATTCAGATTATCAACTTTCTCTTTATTCTGTGGATCTTAAACCGCATTTTATACCGTCCGATTCGCAATATTTTGCGCCAACGGAAAGAAAAAATGGACGGTCTCGAGCGCAGCATCCAAACCTATAATGATGATGCCGCGGAAAAAGATGCGGCTTTTGCCGCAGGCATAAAAGAGGCCCGGACCAAAGGCCTGAGTGAAAAGGAATCTTTGCTGCAGACGGCTGCTGAGGAAGAAAAAGAGATTATTGCCAAAGTTAATGAAAAAGCCCAAGCGGAAATGGCAGATATCCGCCAGAAGATTTCCCAGGAAGCCCAAACCGCCAAAGCTGCACTGCAAACCAAAGTGGAAGAATTTGCCGATGATATCTGCCAAAAAATACTAGGGAGGACGGTCTCATGAAGACTTCTGAATTGTGGCGGCGCATTCTAATGGGCGTTTTGATTTCGCTTTTGTGCCTTTCTGCGGTTGCCGCTCTGGCAGCATCCGGTGAAGGGGGTGGAGGGAAAGGCTGGGTTAAAACAGATACCTGGCGGCTCATGAACTTTGTGGTATTGCTAATTGCTCTCATTTTCGTTTTGCGCAAACCGATTTCCCAGGCCTTAAGCTCACGTGTGAAAACCATCAAGGAACAGCTGGAGAGTTTAGAAACCCAAAAAGCCGAAGCCGAAAAAAAACTGGCGCAATACAATGAGAAATTATCCCAGCTGGAGAATGAAGCTGAAAAAATTGTTCAAGGCTACATCCAGCAGGGCAATGAAGCCAAGGCCAAAATATTAAAGGAGGCCGAGGCAACGGCTGAAAAACTGCAGCTCCAGGCAAAACGCAACATTGAGCATGAGTTTAGCAAAGCCAGACAAGAGCTGCAAAAGGAAGTGGTCGAAAAGTCTCTGGTCAAAGCCGAAGAGTTGCTCAAACAGACAATCACCGACAAAGATCAAGATAAACTCGTAAACGAATATTTAGATAAGGTGGTGGCGTAATGAAAAATCTGGCTGTCGCCCGGCGCTATGCCAAGGCGCTTTTGCTGATCAGCAAAGAAGATGGGCAAACCGATGCTTATCAAAAGGAACTCAGTGGATTTGCAAAGCTCATGGAAACAGATGAAACGCTCAACCAGGCGGTTACCAACCCGCTTTATGAGGCCTCTGTCCGCCGCAACGTCCTGCAAACAGTCTTAGATAAGCTGGGTCTTTCCAGCACGATGAAATCATTTCTTCTGCTGCTGTTTGACAAGGGCCGCATGGCGTTTGTTGGTACGATTGACGATCTTTATAAAAAACTGGCCGATGAGCTGAATGGCATTGGCCGGGCCAGTGTGGTATCGGCCACCGATCTGCCCGCAGAGACGGTGGAGCGAATTCGAACGGCGTTATCCCAAAAAACCAATATGGACATTATATTGCAGGTTGAAAAAGATCCCGAATTGATTGGCGGTATTGTCACCAAAATCGGGGACCTTGTCTGGGATGGCAGTATCAAGACGCAATTATCAAATTTGAGAGAAACTTTAAAAAGGGGTGAGGGTGTCTAATGGAATTAAAAGCTGAAGAAATAAGTCAGATTATCAAAGAGCAAATTACCGATTACGACAAAAAGGTTGAGCTCAGCGAAACCGGTGTCGTGTTATCGGTGGGTGACGGCATTGCCAGAATTTATGGGCTTGAAAATGCCATGGCGCTTGAACTGGTGGAATTTCCAGGTGCCATTCTCGGATTGGTTCTCAATCTTGAGGAGGACAATGTGGGTGTGGCCATTATGGGAGAAGACGTTCACATAAAAGAAGGCGATATCGTCAAGCGCACCGGCCGTATTGCTCAGGTGCCGGTGGGTGAAGCCGTGCTGGGCCGGGTGGTATCGGCTGTCGGCGAGCCTTTGGACGGCAAAGGACCGATTGACGCAAAAGAGCACCGCCGCGTGGAGATGGTTGCTCCGGGTGTCATTGCTAGAAAAAGCGTTCATGAACCGTGTTACACGGGCCTCAAAGCGGTCGATGCCATGACGCCGGTGGGACGAGGGCAGCGTGAACTCATTATCGGGGACCGCCAGATCGGCAAAACCGCCTGTGCCATCGATGCAATCTTGGCTCAGAAAAATACCGATGTGTACTGCATATATGTGGCTTGCGGTCAGAAAAAATCCACCGTGGCCCAGGTGCATGCCGTACTTGAAAAGCACGGTGCCATGGAATATACCACCGTCGTATCGGCCTGTGCCAGTGACCCGGCGACCCTGCAATATATCGCGCCTTATGCGGGTTGCGCTATGGGGGAATATTTCCGGGACAACAAACAGCATGCCTTGATCATCTATGATGACTTATCCAAACAGGCCGCCTCCTATCGTCAAGTGTCGTTGCTCTTGCGGCGTCCGCCAGGCCGTGAGGCTTTCCCGGGCGATATTTTCTACAATCACTCCCGTCTGCTCGAGCGGGCCGCCAAGCTTAATGACGAGCTGGGGGCCGGTTCGCTGACCGCCCTGCCGATCATTGAAACCCAGGCCGGTGACGTTTCCGCTTATATTCCGACCAACGTGATCTCCATTACCGACGGCCAGATCTATCTTGAGCCGGGCCTGTTTTTCGCCGGTGTGCGTCCGGCCATCAACGTGGGGCTCTCAGTATCGCGTGTTGGCGGGGCCGCACAGGTTAAGGCCATGAAACAGGTTGCCGGCACCCTGCGCCTGGATCTGGCCCAGTATCGTGAACTGGAAGCATTTGCCGCTTTCGGCAGTGATCTGGATAAGGCCACTCAGAGGCAACTGACCCGCGGGGCGCGGCTGGTTGAAATCTTAAAACAACCTCAGTATCAACCCCTGCCGATGGAAAAACAGGTGACCATTCTTTTCGCAGGGGCCAAGGGATTTCTCGATGATTTACCGATTGATGTTCTGGCTAAATACGAAGCCGGATTGTATCCGTTTATTGAAGACCGCTATCCGGCCGTTTTTACGGAGTTAGCCGAAAAGCAGGAAATCAGCGAAGATCTCGAAAACCAGATGAAACAGGCTCTGGAAGCCTACGACGAAGAGTTTAAAGATACAATTAAGTAGAAACTCGAAATTGGAAACTGGAAACTTGATCGAATCAAAACTGATATTCCCAGAGACCAATTAAGGCCCTTATAAAGATGGTTTTTTGAAAGTTTCGAGTGACAAGTTTCAAGTTTCAAACTTACAAAGGCTGATTGTATGGCGACGTTAAAAGATATTCAGTTAAAGATTTCAGCGGTAAAAAAGACCCGACAGATCACCAAAGCCATGAACATGGTGGCAGCCTCAAGGTTACGCGGGGCCCAGACCGCAATGGAAGCGTTTCGCCCCTATGCCGGCAAATTTGCCGAGGTGCTGGGAAGCTTGGCCGAAAGGGCCGGCGAAGAGACCAATCCGCTGTTGGTGCCCAAGGAGCAGGTCAAGAATGTGCACGTGGTGTTGTGCACCTCCGATCGAGGGTTGTGCGGCGGTTTCAATGTCAATTTGATTGAAAAAGCCGCGGCCTTTATGAAAGAAAAAGCCGGGGCCGACATTGCGTTTTCATTTACCAATTTCGGCAAAAAGGGCCGCGACTGGTGCCGCAAAGAAAAATTTCAGATCGACAGCGAACAGCTGGGTGTGGTCGGCACCACTGTTGGGTTTAATGTGGCTTCCACGACCGGTAAACAGCTGGTCGATGCTTTTTTGGCGGACACTTACGATGAGGTCTATCTCATCTATGCCGAATTTGTCAGTATGGCGAGGCAGATACCGGTTTTGCAGCAGCTGCTGCCGATCCCGCCGATCGAAACCGAGGAAACCGAAGAAAGTGCGACGGCTGGTGCATATTTACCGGAACATATCTGTGAGCCGTCAACGGATGCATTACTGGGCGAAATGCTGCCCCGAAATGTTTATGTCCAGTTATACAGCGCTTTGTTAGAAACCTCGACCAGCGAGCATGCCGCGCGCATGATGGCGATGGACAATGCCACCAAGGCCTGTAACGATATGCTTGAAAACCTGACGCTGATCTATAACAAAGCCCGTCAGGCATCCATTACGGCTGAATTAATGGATATTGTCGGCGGTGCCGAAGCGCTCAAAGGATAGAAATTGTTAATCGTTAATCGTTATTTGTTAATGGTCCGTCGAATAACAAATAACCAGTAACAAATAACTAAAACGGAGGTTTTTCGATGGGAGAGAACATTGGTAAAATTTTACAGGTATTGGGACCTGTTGTTGACGTAGAATTTGAGCAGGGAAAACTGCCGACCATTTATTCGGCACTGACCATTAGCAATCCTGCTATCAACGACGAAGAAGACAATCTGGTGGTGGAGGTGGCCCAACATCTGGGTGATAATGTCGTCCGGACCATCGCCATGGACGTTACCGACGGTCTGGTGCGGGGGATGCCGGTTAAAGACACCGAAAAACCGATCATGATGCCGGTTGGCGAAGCCGGGCTGGGACGGGTTCTCAACGTGGTCGGGCGACCTGTTGATGGATTGGGCCCGGTGAGTCAGGAGAAGTTGTTGCCCATCCATCGGGAAGCGCCGAAATTTACCGAACAGGATACCACCGTGCGAGTTCTTGAGACCGGGGTTAAGGTCATCGACCTGCTGGTTCCTTTTCCGCGCGGGGGCAAAATGGGTATGTTCGGCGGAGCCGGTGTTGGCAAAACCGTTATTATGATGGAAATGGTGCATAATATCGCCATGCAGCACGGTGGTATCTCGGTGTTTGCCGGCGTGGGTGAGCGCACCCGTGAAGGCAACGACCTGTATCACGAAATGAAAGATTCCGGCGTGTTGCCCAAAGCGGCTTTGGTTTACGGACAGATGACCGAACCGCCCGGAGCCAGAGCTCGTGTGGCGCTTTCAGCCTTGACGGCAGCTGAATATTTCCGTGATGAAGAAGGCCAGGACGTTTTGATCTTCATCGACAATATTTTCCGTTTTACCCAGGCCGGTTCCGAAGTTTCGGCCTTGCTGGGCCGCATGCCTTCCGCTGTTGGTTATCAACCAACGTTGGCTGTTGACTTGGGGGAATTGCAGGAACGCATTACCTCCACTGACAAAGGCTCCATTACGGCTGTGCAGTGCGTCTACGTACCGGCGGACGACTTGACCGACCCGGCACCGGCAACCACCTTTGCGCATCTGGACGGCACAGTGGTTCTATCACGGCAAATCGTTGAGTTGGGAATTTACCCCGCAGTCGATCCCCTAGATTCCACCTCACGGATCCTGGATGCTTCCTATATCGGTGACGAACACTATCAAGTGGCGCGTCAGGTACAGCAGATTCTGCAAAAGTACAAAGAGCTACAAGACATCATCGCTATTCTGGGAATCGAAGAATTATCCGATGAAGATAAGGTCACCGTGGCACGGGCTCGAAAGATTCAGCGCTTCTTGTCACAGCCGTTCCATGTTGCTGAAGCATTCACCAATAAACCCGGGGTTTACGTTAAGATCGAGGACACCGTCAGGGCATTTAAAGAAATCTGTGAAGGCAAACACGATGAAATTCCCGAGCAGGCTTTTTATATGCGCGGTGGCATTGAAGAGGTTCTGGAAGCAGCCCGAGAAATGGCTGAAGCCGAATAGTTATTGATCGTAAACTTATCCTGAGGAAACGATATGGCTGCAAATATACATTTAGAAGTGGTAACGCCTGAAAAGATTGTTGTCAGCGAGGAAGCGCAGATTGTTGCCTCACCGGGGTCGCTGGGGGAATTTGGCGTTCTCAGTGGGCACACCCCTTTCCTGACCACATTAAAGACCGGTATGATCCGCTATACTAATGCGGCTGGAAAGGAAAATTTTGTCTTTGTCAGCAGCGGATTTGCCGAAGCGCTGCCGGATAAAGTGACCGTGCTGGCGGAATCGGCCGAGGTCAGCAACGACATTGATGTTAGCCGGGCCAAAGAGGCGCTTGCACGAGCCGAAAAGCGGCTGGCCGAAGATCGCTCCCGGGAAGATATCGATTTTCAGCGTGCCCGCGCTGCTTTGGAAAGGGCCACGGTTCGCATCCGAGTCGCAGGCGTAAATTAAGGGCGGCCAATATGTGTCGCAGCTGAATCTTATCTTTGTTCATTTGATTACTTGAAAAAAGGGCAACCCAGAAAAATGGGTTTGCCCTTTTTCCTTTTGACAGTTAAACTGATAGATATGAATTCAAATATTGCAGTTGTCATACTGGCTGCGGGTTTGGGGACCCGCATGAAATCAAACAAAGCCAAGGTCTTACATGAAGTTTGTGGCAAACCGATGATCCATTACGTTGTTGAAACGGCCCAAAAGGTTGCCGGTAACAACGTGATCCTGGTGGTGGGCCATCAGGCCGACGAAGTTCGCCAAACGGTGTCAAAACAGGGCGCTTTCCAATTTGTCTACCAGAATGAGCAACTTGGCACCGGGCATGCGGTCCTGTGCGCCCTGCCTTACATACCGGATGCCTGTGAGGAGGTGGCGATTCTGTGCGGTGATGTGCCCCTGATTGAGGCGCACACCATCCAGACGCTGGTCGCAGCTCATCTGGCTGAAAATAGGGATATTACCGTTTTGGCGGTCAAACTGCCGGATCCGACCGGCTATGGCCGCATGGTATTGGATGCGGGCGGCAACCTGCAGGCCATTGTGGAGGAATCCGATGCCAGCGATGAGCAAAAACGCATCGGGCTCATTAATACGGGCATTTTTTGCGTCAAAAAGCAAATTTTATCAGAAGCGTTGCCTAAAATTAAGGCAGACAATGCGCAGGGCGAAATGTATCTTACCGATATTATTAAAATTGCCTATTATAGTCAAAAGCAAATGGGGGTTGTGACCGGTGACGATCCTGTGGAGGTTACCGGTATCAACACGATTAGTGAGTTAAAAAATGTTGAGCGAGCAATGAAAAACGGGTGATGAATATCGCTTGACTTTTTTTGAGAATGCAGCTTATAGTAACAAAAAATATTTGTGAGGTTAAGCCTTGGATAATGCAATTCTTTCTGACCAATTCAACCAAATTGAAGAAAAGGTTGCACAGTTGATTTCGATTTGCAGAGAAAACGAGGCTGCCAATTTAGAACTTAAAAATAAAATTAAAAGCCTAGAGGAGGAGCTTTTAGGTAAGATCGAGGCTGAAAAAAGCCATGCGCGAGAAAAGGCTTTGATCCGTTCAAAGATTGATAGTTTGTTGGTTAGAATTGAGGAAATCATTGAAGTTTAGCGTACCTTGACCGTCGGATATGGGTTAGTAAAAGCGGAAAGGCAGATTTAATATTCATTGGAACAACTTGTAACCATAGAGCTTTTTGGGAAAAAACATACTTTTAAGGCCGAAGCGGACGTTCAGCAGGCCAAAGAAATTGCGAATGTACTTGTCAAAGAAGTGTCACGTATTCAAACTCAGCGATCCGCCCAATCTTCTGCGGATTCGAACTTGACCACATTGATGCTGGCAGCGTTGAACATCGCCCATCAAAATTTGGAGCTTGAAAACCGTCATTTGAAGTTTTGGCAGGATTTGTCAGAACGTTCGCTGAATTTGATTCGCCAGTTGGATGATTGCGTTTCACAAAAGTGAGAAGCGGTTCGACAAGTTGTAGAATGAATAAGCTAAGAAAGGAAGCGCCCGTCGGTTCTCCGCAACCCAGACCGCCAGACATCCTGAAAAGATGTAAAATCCTTTCAGGCGGCCATTAATAGCGGTTGATTAGCGCGCTTTAAAATACCATTTTTGCCCCTACCGTGTCCGTGATTGGGAGTTATTCTTTGACCCAACAGCTATCTTCTGGGAGCCTTCGCTGGTTTCGGTGTGCATGTTCTGCTGGTTCAGAAAAGCCTGATGAAATTATGAGGCACCCACTTTGAACTTAGGTTCAAAGACCTGCCAACACGGCATCTTGGTGGGGGTCTTCTTTTGTTCGTCGAGATTGAAATTCCCACTGGCCGGTGGCGGTTGCATGACATCTTATTGGGCTGATGACCGCCTTTAAGGTTAACCCTCGCAGTCCAACTTTTTTCTTCTTCGAATCTCCGTGCACATCTGCTCCACCTCAACAGTACATCAAAACATCTATCGCGTTTTCACAAAGCCCTTGGTTATCGATACTGAACCAAATAGGCAAAGGGTTTCAGCCCCAGCAGGTAAAAACGCGTTAGTTCGCATCCAACCGCAGATGGTTGCATGCTGACCAACATATAAAAACGTGCTGATGAAAACGACTGTAAAGGGCAGGCGCTTTCATTAGGGGTTTTCAGGGAGTAAGATATGAGCGCATTTGATATTATCATTGTCATTATCTGTTTCGGCGCCGGTTTCGCCATTGCTTTTTGGGTAAAAGGAAAGATTGCAGCCCAAAAAATGAAGGTTGCTGAAGGACAGGCCACACAACTGATAGAAGATTCCAAACGAAAAGCCGAAACCCTTATAAAAGAAGCCGATCTGGAGATAAAAGACCGGCATTTTAGAATGAAAAGCGATTTTGATTCGGAGACCAAAGAGACGCGTTCAGAGCTTAAGCAGCGCGAATCGCATCTGATGCAAAAAGAGGAAAATATCGATCGTAAGATCGATCAAAATGAGCGCAAAGCCCGCGAGCTTCAGCGCAAAGAAAAGAAGCTGCGAAAAAGAGATAACGAAATTCAGCGCAAGGAACTGCAATACGAAGAGCTGGTCGAGGAACAAAAACAGCAGCTTGAAAAGATATCAGGGCTATCGGCTGAACAGGCAAAAGAGCTTCTGATTCGTGCGATGGAAAATGAGGCCCGCTATGAAGGGGCGCGTATCATCAAAAAAATTGAAAATGAGGCCAAAGAGCGTGCAGACCGTAAATCCAAAAAGATTCTGGCAACTGCCATTCAACGCTATGCCGGAGAATATGTTGCCGAACGCACCGTCTCGGTTGTGCAGTTGCCCAGTGATGAAATGAAAGGCCGGATTATCGGCCGAGAAGGGCGTAACATCCGCGCCATCGAAGCTGCCACCGGCGTGGATTTAATTATCGATGATACGCCTGAAGCCGTTATTCTATCAGGCTTTAATCCGGTCAGACGAGAAGTAGCACGCTTATCGTTGATGCGACTTATTTCAGACGGCAGAATTCACCCGGCCCGCATTGAGGATGTGGTTAAAAAAGTCGGTCAGGAAGTTGACATCGCCGTTAAAGAAGCCGGCGAGCAGGCAGCCTTTGATTTGGGCGTTCATGGTATTCACAATGAGCTGATTAAAACCCTGGGCCAGTTGAAGTTCCGAACTAGCTACGCACAGAACGTATTGCAACACTCTATAGAGGTCGGCTTTCTTGCCGGGATCATGGCTTCTGAGCTGGGGCTCAATGCAAAAATGGCTCGCCGAATGGGATTGCTGCATGATGTTGGCAAGGCCATTGATCATGAGGTTGAAGGGCCGCATGCGATTATCGGATCCCGTCTGGCCAAAAAATTCAATGAATCCCCGAAAGTTGTTCATGCAGTTGCGGCCCACCATGAAGATGTGACGCCCAATTCGGTTCTGGCCCTGCTGGTTCAAGCAGCCGATGGACTTTCCGGTGCCAGGCCCGGTGCACGTAAGGAGCTGCTTGAAAACTACATCAAACGTCTGGAGGATCTTGAAAATATTGCGAATTCCTTTAAAGGTGTTTCCAATACCTATGCCATTCAAGCCGGTCGGGAATTGCGGGTCATAGTGGAAAGCGAAATCATCTCCGATGAAGAAGCCTTTCTGGTCAGCCGTGATATCGCCAAAAAAATAGAGGAATCTTTGACCTTCCCGGGGCAGATTAAGGTGACGGTGATTAGAGAGACCAGGGCAGTCGAATACGCCAACAAATAGAATTTTCGATTTCTAATAGAATCTTTTTCCGCTGAGCTGCGTTCTCCGCGGGTTTTACCCTGCGACGTACGAACAGTACGCCGCAGGAAAAAACCCTTGTGCGGCCTTGCTCAACGAAAAAATCTCACATTTATAAATCGAAAATTAATTTATCATATCGCTCCGTCGTTGCGCCGTTTGAGCACCTTATTATATTAGATTCAGATGCGAAATCCCGCGCAAAGTGCGGGAGCCCTCGAACAAGATCTAAGCTTTGGCTGACGGCTATTATTCAATTAAATCGAGATTCAAAATCCATTAATAAATCGAAAATTCATTTTTTTATATTGCTCCGCAGCGGTTAAATCTCAATGCGCCGTTTGAGCACCTTATTACATTAGATTCAGATGCGAAATCCCGCGCAAAGTGCGGGAGCCCTCGAACAAGATCTAAGCTTTGGCTGGCGGCTATGATGGGTTTACTTTCAGTTGGACAAGCTTTCAATTATACTTTATTAAAAGGTACATGTCTTGCCGAGCTAATCATCTAAAATTCATTTTTTAGGGAAGGAAAGTATGCATGGCCAATGTTCTGGATGTTTTAGAAGAGCGCGGTTTTATTGAACAGATCACGCATGATCAGGAGCTAAGAGAATGCCTCGATGGGGGCAACGTGACGTGTTACATAGGGTTTGATCCCACGGCCGCCAGTTTGCACATTGGCAGCCTGGTGCCCATCATGTCACTGGCTCACATGCAGCGGCAGGGGCACCGTCCCATCGCTCTGATCGGTGGGGGCACAGGCATGGTCGGCGATCCTTCCGGGAAAACAGAAATGCGCCAGTTGCTGACGCTGGAAGCCTTAGCGGAAAATGCAGAGGGAATCAAAAAGCAGCTTTCCCATTTTCTTGATTTTAAAGGCGGTAAGGCGCTGATGCTCAATAATGCCGAATGGCTGACCGAATTGAAATATATTCCGTTTTTGCGAGATATCGGTCGCCATTTTTCGGTAAACCGCATGATCAAGGCTGAAAGCTATAAGATCCGTTTGGACTCCGAAGAGGGCCTGACCTTTATTGAATTTAATTATATGGTTCTGCAGGCATACGATTTCTTAGAGTTATTTCAGAATCACAACTGCCAAATCCAAATGGGCGGCAGCGATCAATGGGGCAATATCGTTGCCGGCGTTGAATTGATTCGCCGGGTTCACCAGGGATCGGCATTCGGTATTACCTTTCCCCTGATTACCACCAGCGGTGGCGAAAAAATGGGAAAAACAGCCAAAGGCGCCATTTGGCTGGATGCGGCCAAAACCTCACCTTATGATTACTATCAATACTGGATCAACACCGACGACAGAGATGTAGCGCGCTTTCTAGCGTTGTTTACCTTCTTGCCCATGGATGAAATTCGTCGGATTGAGCAGTTAAGCGGTGCCGATCTAAACAGTGCCAAGGCCATTCTCGCCTTTGAGGCCACGCATCTTGCGCATGGCAGCCAGGCGGCCTTCGAGGCGCATCAGGCCGCCGCAAGTATGTTTGGCGCACGGCAAATACCCGCTGAAATTTTACCCTCCAGCACCTTACCGCGAGGCGAAGTGGGTGCCGATGATACCTCAGTGCCAACTTCTTCGTTGGATCTTCAAACCCTTAAAGCCGGCATACCCGCCTTTAAACTGTTTCATCAGGTGGGACTGGCCAATTCCGGCGGTGCTGCGCGGCGCTTGATCGAGCAGGGCGGGGCCTATATAAATGGTATCCGCGTCGAATCTTTTGACTATCAAGTCAGCAATGCCGATGTAGACGATAGTCAAACGATTCTGCTTCGTTCCGGCAAAAAGCGTTTCCATAAAATTGAGGTTCGAAAATAGCCCCTTCAAACCGTTTATTTTATTCTAAAATAAGGCTGCACCTTCGGTAGGTTTAAAACGAATAAAATAGGAGTGTTGGAGTACTTGGGTACTGGAGTAATGTGTAGAGGTTGGATGTCTTTTAACAACACTCCAATACTCCAGCACTCCGTTAGTCCCTGATGAAAACCTTAAAGAACTATGGGCAATCTTAGGCGCCCATTTTTTACAAATTTTTTAAAAAATTGTACTTTTTTTGTTGACAAACTTCTTTCTTAACGCTAAATTCGCCGTTTATCATCTGTGACTGACAAGACGTCAACACAGCTCAAAATCCGATAAAAAGTGTTGACAAAATACAACCAAATAGTATATTTGAAAAGTCGCAATGCCGGCTTTTTACGCCGTTTATTGCAACCGCCCTTCATTTGGGGGCGATTTGATCTTTGAAAACTAAATAGTGACGCGTATGTAAGTCGGGTCAACGTAAATGTATTGTGTTTCCAACACAATATTTCATAGTTTAATTGGAGAGTTTGATCCTGGCTCAGAATGAACGCTGGCGGCGTGCCTAACACATGCAAGTCGCACGAGAACGTTTCAGCTTGCTGGAACTAGTAAAGTGGCGTACGGGTGAGTAACGCGTGGGTAATCTACCTCCGAATTGGGGATAACATTGCGAAAGCGATGCTAATACCGAATGACATCTCAATTACTTAAGTTTTTGAGATCAAAGGTGGCCTCTCCTCGGAAGCTTCTGTTTGGAGATGAGCCCGCGTACCATTAGCTTGTTGGTAGGGTAATGGCCTACCAAGGCAACGATGGTTAGCTGGTCTGAGAGGATGATCAGCCACACTGGAACTGACACACGGTCCAGACTCCTACGGGAGGCAGCAGTGAGGAATTTTGCGCAATGGGGGAAACCCTGACGCAGCAACGCCGCGTGAGTGATGAAGGCTTTCGGG
>JASJAN010000015.1 GCA_030066985.1 Desulfobacterales bacterium | reverse complement strand
CCGGTAGTCGAATCTTTAAATCAAGCGCGGCTTCTGATGACTGAAATCAAAAACCTGAAATTGACACCGCTGGCCGTGCTCGAGAGGGGTAAAGATTACCAGATCCGGGTACAGGCCATCTGCCAGGATAAAAACGCTTATGTTTTCAGTCCGTCGGGGTGCGTTAAAACCGACTGGCGCACCGTGGATTTTACTTTTTAGTAGCCTGTGAAAAACAGAAAGTGTACTGCCATGGAAATTATTCGAGAAGATAAAAACGGGATTGTGTGTGTGACCGTCAAAGGCCGCATGGAAGCCCGGCTGTCGCCGGAGCTTGAGCGCACGATTAAAGCGATCCTGAAAAGCGGTCAAACAAGCCTGCTGTTCGACTTGAGCGCCCTGGAATACCTGCGGACCTCGGTTCTGAGGGTCATCCTGAGCACAGTTAAAACGCTGAACCGCAAAAAAGGCAGGGTGGTTTTATGCTCCTTGAACGGCTATGTCAGCGAAATATTTGAGGTCAATCGCTTAAAAGATGTCATTACCATCACCGATTCGATTGAATCCGGCTTTAAGGCATTTTCATGCGAATTTAAGGCCGCGTAAGTCCATTGTTTGTATGGCAAACCCATCATTAACCCGGGCACGTTATTTTATAACGCGCCCACAAACACCACACAAGGAGGCAACTATGCTATCAACAAAGGTTAAACAAAAATCGGTTGGCAAGATGAGATCCATGCATTTTTTGGCTGTTCTGCTGGTCCCGGTGGCAGCGCTTATTATGGGAGCAGCAGTTCCGCAAGTTTGGGCCGGTGGCACTGAATTCGAGGAAACCGAGTTCAACATCGAGTACAATTTTACAGATCAAGATCTGGGTGTCCGGGCTTTCGTCGATGGAGAACCCTGGAGGAGTGTCACAATCATAGATCCGAATTGGAAAGTGATCCTCGCTGTCAAGGCCATAAAAAGCTTAAGTAAGCAAGGCCTTGCTGAATTGTTTTTTGAGAGTGGTGAGCCAACGCTAGCAGAGGTTCCTATCGATGTTTTTCTAAATCGGTTTCCGGAAGGCACATACAAATTTTTTGGAAGAGATGTTGAAAGAAAATTCGTACATGGTGATGCAGAATTCACGCATGATATTCCTTGTGCGCCAGAAAACGCCACATATACTCCAGGTAACGGCAACGGCACCATCACCTGGGATCCCGTTGAAAATAAGATAAATAACGATGACGGAAAGTGTGATGTGAATGACACTGATATTGAGATAGACGGATACGAGGTCGTTGTCGAAGGTTTAGATGAAGAAGACGAAGAAGTCGAGTTTAGTATTAAACTTTCTGGAGATGCCACCAGTGTGGAGGTTCCGGAACAAGTGGAGACAGTAACCAAATTTGAAGTATTGGCAATAGAAGAAAGCGGAAACCAGACCATCAGGGAGGTCGTCCTGGTCCCGGAAGAAGAATAATTTAGACCAAGAGGAAACCTGAGTGTAATCTTTGGGCTCCATTCGCAACTTACTTCATGGCATTATCTGGCGCGAATGGAGTCCCACTCACAATCTGCCGACTTCCTTTAGTCACATCCCTTTTAGATATTCACGGATCATCAACGCGGCGCTGCCGCCTTCGCCGGCGGCGCTGACCACCTGCTTGGTGCTTTTGTCGCGCACATCGCCGGCGGCAAATATGCCCGGAACGCTGGTTTCGAGCAGCAGCGGGTCGCGATTCTCATAGCCGGCCGGCCGCTTTTCCTGATGAAGCAGGGCATGACCGGTGACGACAAACCCCCATTGGTCCAGTAAGATGCCGCTGTCGGCCAGAAATCCGGTGTTGGGCACCAGGCCGATAAAAATAAAGACCCCGTCGATGGGCATTTCCGCTTCTTCACCGGTTTGGTTGTTATGAATCCGCAGCCGGTTTAGCTTTGAGTCCTGGCCCACGAATTCTTTGACCTCGGTGTGCCAGCGCACCTCAATTTGCGAATGGCCGAGGACTTTTTCCTGGATGATTTGGGAAGCCGTGAATTCGCCGCCGCGCACCAGAATCGTGACCTTGTCGGCAAATTTGGTCAGCAGCAGGCTTTCTTCGGTGGCGCTGTTGCCGCCGCCGACTATCGCCACGTGCTTGCCCTTGTAAAAAGGCCCGTCGCAGGTGGCGCAAAAGTGCACCCCGGCACCGATGTAGTCGCTTTCCCCCGGCACGTTCAGTCGCTTGTAACGGCTGCCGGTGGCGACCAGCAGCGCGTCAGCACTGTACTGGCTGCCGTCTTCGGTGGTGACGCAGTGGTAATTGTCATGGTTGTGAATGCCGGCAATCTGCTGGGCCTGCAGCAGCTCGACGTCGAAACGCTCCGCCTGGCGGCGCAGGCGCTCGGAAAACTCGTTCCCGGCCACACCATCTGGAAATCCAGGCATGTTGTCCAGCTTTTCGGTCCCGGCGGCCTGGCCGCCGAAGGCGGCGCGTTCGATCACCAGGGTGTCGATGGCTTCGCGGGCCGTGTAAAGGGCCGCCGTAAGGCCGGCGGGCCCGCCGCCTAATACGATCAGATCGTAATGGCTGCGAGCGGCTTTGGTTTTGAGCCCCAGTTTGGCGGCCAGCTCTGCATTGCTGGGCTCCACCAGAAATGAGCCGTCGGCAAAGGTAATGGTCGGGATGATGCGCTTGCCGTCGTTTTTTTCGATCACAAATTGCTCGGCTTCTTCGTCCTGTTCAATATCCACCCAGTTATAGGGGATCTGGTGCTCGCCCAGAAACTGCTTGCTGCGCCGGCAGTCCGGGCACCAGTGAGCCCCGTATACGGTAATTTCCGCCTCAGTCATTTGTTTATCTCCTTTATAGGTTAGCCAGTTGAGTCCGCCACCGGCGGATTGAGCCGGTTAGGATCAGAGAGCATCCGTGGTAATTCGATAACCGGTAAACGGGCAAATCCTCCAGAGGCGGACAAGCGGGTAACGGGCTCAACTTTTATAAAATAGCTCCTATTTCTCCAGTTCTGCGATACGATCTGCCTGCTCCGCCACCCGTATCATCCACTGTTTGTCATCTTTTAAGTGAATTTCGGCCAATTGATTGAACTCTTTGGCCTGATCTGCGAAGCCTTTCATCAGCCAGGCCTCAGAAAGGTAGTAATAGTTCTGGCCATTGGTGGGGTGGAGGCTGACGGCCTGTTCCAACACCCGGATGGCCCGATCCGGCTGGCGTGCCTCCACGTGGCGACGGCCCTGGTCGGTTAATTGCAGGGAGGCGACGGCTCGCGGGTTTTCTTCAACCGTTTCATCGGGCGCAGTGATGGCGTCAGCTTCGGACGCATCGCCCTTTAAAGGCGGTTTTGGGCACCCCGTCAGTGTCGCCGCCATCAGCAGCAAGCATATGGTGTATATGGCCTTATTCATCATTGATGATCCCTTTCACGCCCTTGATGATTTTATCGGTGATGCCGTCTTTGGGGTGCAACGGGCAGTGATCCTCAGGTACCCGGGCTGACAAAAAATACACGTCTAGCGGATCCGGGCAGCCACCAACCGCCGGTCGACCGGTCACAGGGCAGACCAGAATCTTTTCAACTCCCTGCGGAATGCTAAAATCAGCTTCTGACCGGTACTGAGGGACGGCGTTCATCAGATCGGCCCAGATCGGCAGGGCGGCAGCCGCACCGGTGGCTTTGATCGAGTCCCCATTATCAAAGCCCACCCAGACCAAGGCCAAAATATCCGGCGTATAGCCCACAAACCAGGCATCTCTGAAATCATTTGTAGTTCCGGTTTTGCCGGCCACCGGCCAGGTTACGCCGCGCCATTGCAGCGACCGGGCGGTACCTTCCCTGACGACGCCCTGCAGCATACTGTTCATGATGAACGCTTCAGCCGGGGTAATCAACCGCTCAATATTCAGATGCTGATGATCGAGAATGCGATCATTTTCGTCGACCACACCCTTTAACGATAAGGGAAAGGGCTGCACCCCCTCGGCGGCAAAAACACAATAGGACCGGGCCAGCTCCAGCGGTATGACTTCAAAGGCGCCCAGCGCCAGCGATGGATAAGGTTTAATCGGCGTCGAAAAATTAAATTTAGCGGCCAGCTCTACGATCCGCTCCAGGCCGGTTTTCATTGCCAGGTCAACCGTGGCCAGATTATAGGATTTTTTAAGTGCATCCTGCAAACTAACCGTGTATTCAATCACAGCTTCAAAGTTCTGAGGGTCCCAGGGTTTTCCATTAACCGTGTAGGTTTTGGGATCATTTGACAGCAGTGTCGTTGGTGTAAATTTATTCAGCGCGGCTAGGTAGACCAGTGGTTTAAAAGCACTTCCGGGTTGACGATGGGCCTGGGTGACACGGTTAAACTGGCTGACGCCGTAGTCGCGGCCCCCCACCAGGGCCAGGATATGACCGGTTTTGGGGTGCATGACCACCATGGCACCCTGAAGCTTTTCTTCGGGCGTGGTGCGCTGCAGTTCCGGATTTGAATCTTCCAAACGGGCCAGGCCCTTTGCCAGGGCCTTTTCAGCGGCTTCCTGAACCTGGGTGTCCAGGGTGGTGTAGATGGATAGCCCAAGGCTGGCAAGGTCTTCCGGGCGATAAAGGCTGGTTAGCTGTTCGCTAAGGTAATCGATAAAATAAGGTGCTTTTTTATCTGCCACGATAAATCCGACGGCCTTGATGGGCTGCTTTAGGACATCTTCAAGCTCCGCTTGTGAAAGCCACTCCCAGCGGTGCATGGCCTTTAGGACCGTATCTCTGCGGCTTTGACAGCGGGCCATATCGGCATACGGGGAATAATTGTTGGGCGCTTTGATCAGACCGGCAATAATAGCGGCCTCAGAAACTGTCAGTGCCTTAACCGGTTTGCCAAAATAAAAATACGATGCTTCGCCGATGCCGTTGATGGCCACCGAGCCTTTTTGGCCCAGATAGATTTCATTCAAATAAATTTCTAAGATTTCCTGCTTGTCGTATTTGAATTCAATGATCAGGGCCAGAATCAGTTCTCTTAGCTTGCGGGTAAATGTTCGCTCCGGTGTGAGGAAATAATTTTTAGCCAGTTGCTGTGTTAAGGTCGATCCCCCCTGTCGGATGGCGCCGTGGCGCAGGTTGGTCAGCATGGCCCGCAGAATGCCGCGCCAATCAACACCATGATGCTCAAAAAAGCGGTGATCCTCTGCAGCCAGCACCGCCTGAATCTGATGTTCGGGAACCTGTTCAATCGAAATCAGCTGCCGCCGCTCGCGCTCCGGGCCGAAAAATTGCATGATTTCCTCGGGCTCCAATTCCAGAATCGGAACGCTCTCTCCATTGTCCTTGCGGCGAATGGTGCCAATGGTATTGTTGCTAAGGTCGAGTTGAGCCAGAAATCCAGCGCGTTCGGTCCAGGGCGTTTTCAGATCGTTTAAAAAAATATCCAGCCTCTGGGCGCGGATCTGGAGTTCACCCTTGTTGGAAGGCAAACGGTTGACGCGGCGGTAACCCAGATTTGAAAGCTTTTGACTAAACTGAGAGGGAATGATGCGTTGTCCCGGATATAAAAGGGTCGTATCCGAATAAACGGTCGAAGGTATGCTCCAGCGACGGGCGGAAAAACGTTTTTCAACCTGGCCCGAAAGGTACCAGCCATAAATGGCCAGCGCTATCCCGGCCATCACAATTATAAGGAGAGAATATTTTATAAATTTTTTTAGCATTTTACTTATGAGTCAATCAAATCTCGAAATTCGAAATCCGAAATACGAAACAATATAAAAATACTAAATTCAAATGTTCAAAACTTTTGGATTTTGGTCATTTGAAATTAAAATTTGTTTCGAATGTCGGATTTCGTGCTTCGAATTTATTAATATAACGCATATCAGGTCTCTTGTGGATACCCAAAAGTAAAATTCTTATGTTTACGGTTTTTGCCACTTATGAAGTCCCCAGACGAGGGATAGGAGCGCCAGACCGCTGATGACGGCTGAAACCAGGGCTGTGGCGTAAATGCCGCCCGCCAGCCATATCGGGCCACCGATCAACGCGCCGACCACGCGCCCGATTCCGGCCGATGCCAGATAGCTGGCCATCATTGTTGCGCGTGATGCGGGGACCAGCTCGGTAAACAAAGAAAGGCTGGCGACAATGGTAAACTCAAATGTCAAAAATAACAGAAACAGGCCGGTTAACGCCATCCCCAACGTCGAGCTCATAAATGGCAGGATGGCATAGCAAATCAGACAGACCGTCATGCCGCCGATCACCGATCGTTTCAAACCCAGACGATCGGCCAATGCCGCTGTCAGCGATTCCCCCGCTAATTCGGCAAAACCGATGACACTGGTTCCGAGGCCCAGGGCCACAATGCTCAAATTAAACTGTGTTTCCAGCCAGGCGCCGTAAACAACAAATAAATTGTCATTTGCCACGCTAATCCAGAAGGCATAAGATAGTGCCCCCAGAGCTGAGCGTTCCCGCAGGAGCTGTCGCCAGGCCCCCTTGAATAAAGGTGCAGATTGACCCGATGCCGGCTTGCGTCGCCCTTTTTCGATGATAACTCTGAGCACCAGAATGCCCAGGATCCCCAAACCGCCCATTGCAAAAAACGGGGCCCGCCAACCCAGACGATCGATCAGAAGCGCAATCAATGGGATGCCCAAAAGGGTGCTGCCCGCCCAGGCGAATTCCAGAAAACCAATGGCCAGGCCTCTGCGGTGGAAAGGGACGCGTTCGCTGACATAGGCCTGTAAAGCCGGATCAAAGATACTTTTGCCCAAACCGGCTAAAAACAGTGCCACCAGAACCACCCCGAAAAACGGAAACAGCCCCGCGGCGAACATCCCGGCTACCAGCAAGGTCATTCCGCTGAGCATCATCAGACGATACCCCAGACGATCCGCAATCGGACCGAAAAACAAACCCAGAACCGCGGTTGCCTGGTTTATCGCAATCAATGAGGTGATGGCTGTCAGGGGCACGCCCAGCCCCCGGCTCAGTGCCGGTGCAAACGGATAGGCAAACCGGCGCGCTGTGTTGAGCACCAGACGGCACAAGGTGGTAACCACAATGCTCAGTGTCAGGCGCGAAACCGAGTTTGTGGTGGTTTCAGAAACGGGATCTGTCGACATGACCGTTTACCTATTGGGATCGCAACGGATATCTCATTTATACCGCATGCTGCGTGATCGTTTCAAACTGTGGGGGCTCATGCAGATGTTTTTTGACGTAGCAAAGATCCATGGCCTTGATGATGGCCGGTACGTATTTTTCCGGAAAATCCGGCGGCAGCGTGAGGTTCATAACAATCTTTGTGACCATGTGGGTTTTGGGGTGTGTTTCAAAATCCAATACCAATTTTAGTTTCGATGTGTCGATTTTGCGCTTTTCACAGAAATTGAGTGCATAGAGACCTGCACAGGTGCCCAGCGAGGCAAAAAACAGAAAAGAAGGTGTCGGTGCCGAACCCTCTCCACCGTCTTTTTTGCTCTGGTCAGTTTTGATCGTAAAACCCTTAAATGTCGCGTCGACTTTTTTCCCGCCCGCAAAGCTGACTTCAAGTGCCATAATTGGTTCTCCTTATATCATCTAAACATTATAAAATTTCGGTCTGACCTTATTCAATATTCACTTTTTAATCATAGAGAACATACAGAGATCACAGAGATAAAAATCAGTTATCTGAAAGTTTGAGGCTCAAATTGAGAACGTTTTTCTCTGTGTGCGCTGCGGTCTCTGTGGTTAAAAAATTCCGAGACTTTCAGTCGGATTTTATTAGGCTGCCAGCAGATACCATAAAAAACGGTTGCTTTCAATCATGCAACCCACGATCATTCTCGCCGCTGATATCTATATAATACTTTGTATTTATTAGTATTATTGTAAATAATCGGGTTCTGTAGTTTATCCGGATCAAATTATTGTCAGGTTGATTCAATATAATATTTAAGAAAAAACCGGCTTGAACCGATAATCACAATATATTCCGGTAATAAGCGTTCAAATTAGGGAAAAACCACCTCTTTACACCAAAAAGGCTGCCGGAAAGATCAAAATCAGATAAGGAGTTGTCGAAAATGGAAGAAAATCAGATCACTTGTCCTCAATGCGGTCTTGTGAATAATGTTCTCGCGGACGCCTGTGTCCAATGCGGGATCATTTTCGTTAAAAATCCTGCCATGCAAGCAGCAGCAGCGTTACAAGATGATGAAAAAAGAAAATCCATTGAAGCGGCTGAAGCTATCCTCGACGAGGCCCAGCCGGATGCTGTCGAAGCGGTGGAGACCCTCGAGGAGGAGACGCATACAACGTCTGAACCTGAACCTGTTTCACCGGATAAAGATACGATCAGGCGGCCTGATCCGCATGAGGATACTGTTGAGATTCGAATTCCTAAACCGCAGGAGTTGTCCGAAATAGAAGAAGCATCTTTAGATGAAGAGATACCCGATGCGGCTAAATCTCAAGACGAAGTTACCGCGGAAATTGAGCTGGAAGCTATTGAAACCTCCATGGAGACGGTAACCGAGCCGGATGATACTGAAAAGCCCATTTTATTGGATTCTAAAGCCGATGATAGCCCGAAAGCGGAAACTGTTGAGACGGCAGAAAAACTCGTTGAACCAGCGGCCGATAATACCCAAGAAAGCGACAAAGCCGAGTCTGATGAGAAAGACCAACCGGTTTCAACAGCAGATCAAACAGCCACCGCAGATTCTAAAATTGAGCCCATAGCAGCAGACCCATCCCAAGAAAACTCGGCAACGTCAGAACCCGAGAGAAAACCATCTGAATCCAAGACGCCGGCGGAGACCGAAAAGACAGCTGAAAAACCAGCAGAACCGATTGAATCCGCAGATAAAACAACTGCAAAAGATGCGATTGAGCTGGAAGGACTGGAAATAATCGAGACAACCGAATCAGAAGTAAAGACAGGTGAGCAAGATGCGGCCCTATCGGAAGCGCGGGATGATGAAGCCAAATCGCAGTCAGCGGTTGATAAAAAGATAGACACTACTGTCAACCAGGAAGCGCAGAAGGCCAAAAATGAAGCCCTTAAAAAACAGCAGGAGGCCCTGTTAAAAGCTGAGGCGCGCAAGAAAGAAAAGGCGGCGCAGACAAAAGCAGCCGCCTTAAAGAAGAAAAAACTGGCCCAGGCCAAAGCCGAGGCCTTAAAAAAGCAAAAAGCTGCCCAGGCCAAAGCCGAGGCATTAAAGAAAAAGAAGGCCGCCCAGGCCAAGGCATTGGCTTTGAAAAAGCAGAAGGCCAATAAGGCCAAAGCAGAGGCGTTGAAAAAGCAAAAAGCCGCCCAGACGAAGGCTGAAGAATCTGCTGAAACCCTTGAAGTGGCTGCAGGTCAAAGCAACTATGTCAAGCTTTTGGGATTGCTTAAAAGATATAAAGGCAAAGCCATCGGCATTAACTATGATAATTCAGCTGAAATTAAGGAAGCCGAACTGGTTGACGCCAATGAAGAATTTTTCAGTGTCATGGTAAAAGAGAAAAAGGTTCAATACAGCTATCCCTTGAAGACAATCTTAACGATTGTCGAAGGTGAGCAAGGCGTTGAAGCTGGCGAAGATGATAAAAAAGCCAAATTTGATGCGGTGATCAAAGTTTATCCACTCGTTTTATTCTAAAATATTTTGCATGAAAATTAATGAGAAGTTGTAATTATTTTCAATGACAGCAGATTGCAGAAATAATTTTAGTAGTTCAAAATACCATTCACATAAAATCGATAAAAACCATTTTATCTCATTAATTTTCACCCTTCGGGCGAGCCGGAGGCTTCCATATACTGCGTTATTAAGGCCGAAGCATAGTTCACTATAGCTTCGTCCATAAATGTCTTGCCTATGAAAGCCTCCAACTCCCGCAAAATATTTAAATATAAGGCTTAGCAAAAGCGTCTGAAGCGGAAATAATTAATGATTAATTTCTTAGCTTCAGACGCTTTTTTTATGTCCTGCCCTGTAATGCCCTTACTAAGTTGAGAAATAGTTGATGATCCAAAAAGGTGAGCCAATTTCGGGTAAGCCCATAAAGAAGAAATAAATTAGAATCTATCAAACGGGCAAACGGGCTAACCCGCCAGAGGCGGACAAGCGGGCAGCGGGCTCAACCGAACCTGAGATTGTTTGCTTGACACTATCCTACCGCACATCTTATGGTGAAGTGGTCTCAAAACCCTATCTCCCCGCTTTTAAGCGGGGGACCTAATCTAAGATCTTGAGACCACTTCTAATAGCAATTAGGTGTTACTTTTTTGTTGAACAACCGAGTAGCTTTCAAAAACCGCTTTACACCAATGGATAGACCGTTATGAAATATTCGAAAATTGATCCGAGCTTATTCGTGAAAAATCGGCAGCGTTTCAGCAAGCAACTCAAGCCGAATTCGATTGCGATTTTCAACGCCAATGATGTCATGCCCACCAGTGCCGACGGCAATCATCCGTTCATCCAGCAGACGGACATCTTCTATTTGAGCGGCATCGATCAGGAAGAAACGGTGCTGGTGATTTGCCCGGATGCCCCCGACAAAAAACAAAAAGAAATCCTGTTTGTCAGGGAAACCAATGAGCAGATTGCCACCTGGGAGGGCCACAAATTTACCAAGGCGGAAGCCCAGGAAATTTCCGGTATACAGACGGTGCACTGGACCAACGAACTGCATACGATCCTGCGGCCGATGATCATCGAGTCTGAGCATATCTATTTAAACACCAATGAGCACTTGCGGGCACCGGACATTGTCGAAACCCGCGACATGCGCTTTTTGAAATGGTGCCGGCAAACGTTTCCGCTGCACCAATATGAGCGGGTGGCGCCCATTATGAACCATCTGAGGGCCGTTAAATCCCCGGTTGAAATCGAATTGATAAAAACGGCCTGCGGCATCACCGAAAAAGCCTTTCGGCGCCTGCTGGGATTTATCAAACCCGGGGTGTGGGAATATGAAATCGAAGCTGAAATTGTGCACGAATTCATGCGCAATCGGTCCCGGGGGCCGGCCTATGAAACCATTGTGGCATCCGGTATCGACGCCTGCACCCTGCATTATGTCAAAAATGACAAACAATGCCAGAAAGGAGATCTGGTGCTCATCGATTTTGGGGCTGAGTTTGCCAATTATGCCGCGGATGTGACCCGTACACTGCCGGTAAACGGGAAATTTACCAAAAGGCAAAAAGAAGTCTACAATGCGGTGCTCAAGATTCAAAAAGCAGCAATCAAAATGCTCAAACCCGGCAATACCCTTCAAAAATATCAGAAAGCGGTGGTCAAATTAATGGAAGCCGAGCTGATTCGTCTGGGGGTACTGAAAAAAGCCGACATTAAAAAGCAATCTGAGGAAGCACCACTCTACAAAAAGTATTTCCCCCACGGTACATCCCATCACCTGGGGCTGGATGTGCATGATTACGGTGATCGCCACCGTAAATTTGTATCCGGCATGGTCTTTACGTGCGAGCCCGGGATCTATATTCGGGACGAGGCCATCGGGGTCCGCATCGAGAATGATATCCTCATCACCGCAAAAGGCCCGGTTGATCTGACAAAATCCATCCCGCGCGAAGCCGAAGAGATAGAAGATCTCATGAATAAATGATACTATCTTCACCACGAAGGCACACGGAGTTCACGAAGGCCTACTCAACGCTCTTTAGAAGTCATTCTTTGTATTCTTCGTGTCCTTCGTGGTTAACTTTTTTTCTCGACAGTTTTCTCACCACGAAGAACACGAAGACCACGAAGCACACAAAGAAAGTTTTTATAAAAGTTTTACTTATATTCTTTTAAACTTTGTGCCCTTTGTATCCTTGTGGTTATAACTTCTCTCTTGACAGATGATCGGCGCGGCGCAGGGGTTCGGGCAGGCGGTAGCCCCGGCAGGATTTTAACACGATCCGGATGCAAGTCTCCAAGTCCATACGGTGGCCGATGGAGATAAATACCGGTTTGACGCTGGTACGGGTGCGCACTACCGCGCCGATGATTTCGCTCTTGTCGGTCAGGTCAGCGGTGCTGCCTCTGGTGCTTTGCGGTTCCCGGTATTCTCCGATCAATCGGGTCTTGGCGCAGCCGATGGCCGGGATGTCGGTGAGCAGCCCGATATGGCTGGCGAGGCCGAAGCGGCGGGGGTGGGCAATTCCCTGCCCGTCGAACATGAGTACATCCGGTGCTGTACGCAATCGACGCAACGCTTTTAAAATCACCGGGCCTTCTCGAAACGAAAGCAAACCTGGTACGTAAGGAAAACGGGCCGATTGCGCGGCCACCACTTCTTCCAAAACCTTTTGATCTTCGAGATCAAAGACCACCACCGCAGCACAGGCCCTATCCTGGCGATACGCAGTGTCGACACCGGCCACAGTGTTGAATTTCTGTCGCTGGCTGCGTGCTGTTCGAATCACCTGTGAGGCAAGTTGTGTTTGCAACGCCATGGCCTTTTGTGGTTCTATGTCCCAGGTGTGCAGTTTATTTGGATATTTTTCCACAAATGCCAGTATAAAGATGCTGATCAAATTTTCAACCATAGGTTTCATGGTTATTGCCATTCTGGTGGTGACGCCAATGAGTGACCTTCATGCCGACAAGGGGGAGGGCGTTATGATCGATCGCCAACAGATACGCCAACACCTGCAAGAGCATTTGCATGCCCTGACGGTGAGCATCGGTGAGCGCAGCATTAGAAAACCCGAGAATCTCAAAAAAACAGCAGCCTATATCACATCATTTTACGAGGAACTGGGCCTTGCGATAGACACACAAGCGTATTCCTACGGCCAAATGCCGGTGGCTAATGTCATTGCCGACATATCGTTCCGTAAAGACCCTCAACTGCGTTTTGTGCTGGGCGCCCATTATGATTCAGTCAGCGGGACAGTGGGCGCCGATGACAACGCCAGCGCGACTGCCGTGCAACTGGAGGTTGCCCGATTGCTGGCCCAACTGCCGGATAAAAACACCCTGGATCTGGCGGTCAAATTTGTTTCTTTTGCCCTGGAGGAGCCGCCGGTGTATGGTACGCGGCATATGGGCAGCCGGGTGTATGCCCGATCGGCACGTGCTCAAAATGAAAAGATTGACGGCATGATCTGTCTGGAGATGGTGGGCTATGCCTGCCATGAGCCGGGCTGCCAGCACTATCCGTTTCCGCTGATGTTCATGGATTACCCCAAGACCGGCAATTTTATCGGTATCGTCGGCAATTTCAAAAGCCGCGGTTTTGCCAAGGATCTGGTGGAGCAGTTTCAAAAAAATGAAGACCTTCCCGTTGTTAAATTAACGGTGCCCTTCAACGGATACATCATGCCGGCGGTTCGGCTCAGTGATCACGCCTCTTTCTGGGACAAGGGTTATAAGGCGGTAATGGTGACCGATTCGGCTTTTTTCCGGAACCCGTATTATCACACCGCGGCTGACACCATGGACAAGCTGGATTTGGATTTTATGACCGAAGTGGTCGAAAGCCTGCTGATTTTTTTCCTATCTCACAAGAAATGAAGGGATGATATTTTTTTAGACAGGATTTACAGGATTATTCAGGATTTTTTTATCTTTCTCACTTCCCGGATGGAAGTGAGAAAACTCAATCCGCTTGCAGCGGGAAATTAATTATTTTGGCAAGCGCTATTTACTCCGCCATTTTATTTATAGTGCCATTTAATGTTAAAAAAACCGATGAGTATGTTCACCTTCGCCGAAGGCGATGGTGTATTTTCAGTTTCATCCGGAAACTGAAAATATAATTTTAAAATCCTGTAAATCCTGTCTAAAAATAACTAAACCTTTGCGAGCTCTGCGTCTTTGCGGTGAGCTAAAAGGCATCCGGATCGACGTTTTCCATCAAATAAGCTTGATCCTCAGCAGAGCGGGCGAACACACCCACATTGCCCAGGCGAACATTGGTCAACCCCACCGCTTTCACCCGCTGATAGGCGTCTACCATTTGAGCCACGCTCGGGCTTGCAACATCTTTCATCTTATATTCCGGGAAAAAGGCTAAAATGGTGAAAGGAATCTCTGGGTCAACAGCAACCAAGATGCGCGCGATGTTTTCCAGGTCGTCGGCCTCGACCAGACCGGGAATATAAAGCGAGAGCACTTCCAGCACGAAACCGCGCTGCATCATTTCCTGGGGCAGCTGTAATGTGCGGTCATTGTCACAGCCGGTCAGCCAGCGATGGTTCTCGGCATCAAAGGCCTTGATGTCCAGCCAGAAGGCGTCCACCCCGCTATCTTTTAGATAATCCAGGTTTTGCGAAGTCAGACCGTAGCCATTGGTTTCGACGAGCACCCACAATCGGGTTTGATCCTTAATTAGGCGGGCGCATTCGCCGTAAAATTCCGGGCAGCATGTGACATCACCACCGGTAAAGGCCACAATATTGCGTGCAGGCCCGAATCCCTGGGGACTCAATACAATCTGCTCGGGCTCCAGCACACCCGGGCAAAAGGCAGAGGGTTTTTGACGGGTCACACAGCTGCCGCAGCAACGGCAGGCGTCGTGGGCATGCCAGGCGGTGGCCTGTGAGCGGGGCTCAAACTGGGTGACGGATTTTTCATATTCCAGTGCGGCGTCCAGAATATCCTGCGGTGCAAACCATTCGCCGTCTTTTATTTTGCTGAAGGTCCAGGAGTGGCATTTGCGGCAGGAAAAATTGCATCCGGACTGATAAATGGACAGATAATTTTCCGGGCGTGAAAGATGAACAGAGGTGATCAGGCGGTAGACATCGTCATTTTCATATTTGAGCGTGGCCTGGCAGGCCAGCCGGCGTTTGCCATTCGCTTCAACCGCACAGCTGCCGGCTGAAAATCCCTGCTCTTTTAATCGGCATTTGGAAGTTTCCATATAGCATAGGCTAAGGCTATAGATCCTTAATCATCACAACCTGCACTTCTTCAAACCTCTGCCAATCCTTGTCATTGGTTATGACAAAGTCAGCACCACAGGCGACTGCTGTTCCCAGCTGAATAGCATCTGGTGTTTTGAAATGATGCTTTGCACGTAATTCAACCGCATGGTCAGCAATATTCAAATCGAGAGGAAACAGGCTGATGTTTTCAGAATGGGTAAGGTAGTCGCGATATTTGCGAACCAATTGCCTTTTTCCCTGGCGGGCGGGATGCGTGGTCAGCTCAATATACGTAATGATAGAAGTGATCGCCTGGGCACCTGTCTCATATAAACGATTGAACATTATTTCCAGAGCTGGAAAATAGTCCGGGTGCTGTTCGAAAAAATATATAAACGGCGCCGTATCCAAAAAAAGGATGTCACTGGATTTAAGGTCTAAGCCCATTCTTCTCTTTCCTGTCGCAGATAAGCATCAACATCGATATCTTGCCAGATTTCTTTACCAAGCCCAGCGGCTTTACGAAAATCAAGCTTGCCTTGTGTGCGCCGCGTTTCATTTTCGACAGGTGACAAACGGGCAATTTTTTTGCCTGCGCGTTCGATAATGATTTCCTCCCTGCGAAGGGCCACCCTGTTCAAAATTTCGCCTAACTTTTGTCGGGCTTCCACAGCTGAAACCGATCGACCCATGAACCCACCTCCTCAATCATTATAATCATACTGGTCATTATGATTATAATAATCAGCATGACACTGAAATGCAACAATTTTTTATTGACACGAAGTTCGTGTTGCACTATTTTCGTGTTATGAAGAATGTCACCATTACACTCGATGAAGAAGTGGCCCGCTGGGCTCGCATTCTAGCTGCCGAACATAATACGAGCGTATCTCGCCTTGTTGGTGAAATGCTGCGGGAAAAAATGCTTGCCGAAAAAAGCTATCAAATGGCTATGGAACAATACTTATCTCAGCCCCCCAGCCAGCTGAAAGATCCAGCAGCAAAATATCCGACTCGCGAGGAGCTCTATGGCCGCTAAGGTCTTTGTCGATACGAATGTTCTCGTCTACAGCAGGGATGCTTCTGAAACTTCGAAACAAGCGCATGCCATCACATGGATGAGCCATCTGTGGAGCACTCGAGCAGGGCGATTGAGCTACCAGGTTTTGCAGGAGTTTTATATAACGGTTACTGAAAAGCTGGATCCAGGGCTGGATCGGGAAAGTGCCCGTAAGGATATTCGCTCTTTACTGCCGTGGCAACCCATACCGTTGGACAACCGCGTTTTTGATGGTGCCTGGCACATTCAAGATCGTTTTGGGCTTTCCTGGTGGGATGCGCTCATTGTTTCTGCAGCTCAGATGGCGGATTGCCGTTATTTACTAACCGAGGACCTACAAGACGGTCAGGTTTTTGGAAATCTGAAAGTCGTCAATCCGTTTAACACGTCACCTGTGCGCCTGGAGAATTAGCCTGCTTCCAGTTCATCCGCTATTTTTAGAATCCCTTCAAATTCAAAATCCTCCGCCATTTGAATACAGCGATCAGCGATCGAGCCGAAAGCCTCGGTTCTGGATAGGCAGTCTTCGACAACCGCTTTGATGCGGGTCACATCCCCCATTTCAGCCGCTTCGCGGAAACGCTCGGCAGCTTCTTTGGCCAGCTCGGGCGGAATGTCCGCTAACGTCTCGGCGGTCGGTTTGGCTTGGCTGTTTATTGGTGAGATGCCAAGACGCCGCTATATGCAAATGCACCAGCGGCGTTAAGGCATTGGTTGGTTATCAGATCAGTCCCTGATCCAGAGTGGCGTCGACCACCCGCACGAAGCCGGCGATGTTGGCGCCTGCCAGGTAGTTGCCGGGCAGGCCGTAACGATCGGCCACCTCCAGGCAGTTCTGGTGGATGTTTTTCATGATGGTCTTCAGGCGACGGTCGACCTCTTCGGCGGACCAGTTAAGCAGCATTCTGTTTTGGGCCATTTCCAGACCGGATACGGCGACGCCGCCGGCGTTGGCAGCCTTGCCTGGCGCAAACAGAATTTTTTTGTCCATAAAGATTCTGAGTGCCTCCGGTGAGGAGGGCATGTCGGCCCCTTCACAGACGAGTTTGACGCCGTTGTTAATCAAATTGTAGGCATCGTTTTCGTTGATCTCGTTTTCCATGGCGCACGGAAAGGCGCAATCGGCTTTCATACTCCAGAACGGATTATGATCGAGGGATGTATCGCTTTCGGTGTAATTCGATTCGGAATATTTATCGACATATTCCTTGATGCGGCCGCGTTTCATATTCTTGAGGCGCTTGACAAAATCCAGCTTTTTTTGGTCGATGCCTTCCGGATCGTGGATAAAGCCGGATGAATCCGAGAGGGCGATGACTGTGCCGCCCAGCTCGATAATCTTTTCAGCCGTGTGTTGGGCCACGTTGCCGGATCCGGACACCAGGCAGGTCTTGCCCTCAAGGGTGTCATTGCGGTTGGCGAGCATCTCGGCCGCAAAATAGACCACGCCGTATCCGGTGGCCTGGGGCCGCATATAGCTGCCGCCCCACTGCAGCCCTTTGCCGGTTAAAACGCCGCTGAATTCATTGCGCTGTTTTTTGTACATGCCGAACATGTAGCCGATTTCTCTGGCCCCCACGCCCAGACCGCCGTCCGGGATATCGGTGTCCTGCCCGATGTGGTGTGACAGCTCGGCCATAAAACTCTGGCAAAACCGCATGACCTCGTCATCTGATTTTCCTTTGGGCTCAAAATCGGATCCGCCCTGAGCGCCGCCCATCGGCAGGGTGGTCAGCGCGTTTTTAAGGGTTTGCTCGAAAGCCAAAAATTTGAGAATGCCAAGATTAACCGAGGGATGAAATCGCAAGGCGCCTTTGAAAGGGCCCAGAGCACTGCTCATCTCCACCTGGTAGCCGCGGTTGACGCGCACCTTGCGCCCATCATCCATCCAGGGCACCCTGAACAGGATCACGCGTTCAGGTTCGGTGATGCGCTCTAAAACACCCAGCTGGTCATATTCAGGGTGATGGTCCAAAACAGGCTTGATGGTCTCAACGACTTCCCGTACCGCCTGGTGAAATTCTTTTTCAGCCGGATCTCTTGCCAGAATCTGTTTCAATTCGCTGTCTGACATCTTCAACCTCCTTCAATCTGTTGATCGCATTAACGATAACCCGTTTGGGGTTTAGGCATCAATGATCTCCAATGCTTCATGCCGGTAGGCATCCATCACATACTGGGTGCCGGTGATTTTGGCACACTCCTCGGTCAACGAGAAGATATCGTCCCGGCTGATATAATTTACCTTCCAGTTGCGCGATCCAGCCATCAGTTGCTGCAGGCCGACTTTAATTTTATCGGCCACATTATAGAGGCCGATGGCGCCCAGGGGCAGTTTTTCAATTTCCGAGCCGTATTTGCCCTTGAGAACTTCATAGTTCATAAAAATTTCTTCTTTGGCATATCCGAATTTCGAGACGGTCGACGGCAGGCCGCCATCCTCATCGCGCAGCCAGCGCTCGGTGTTTTTGCCGACCATACCCGGAATCATCAGGGCCCGGCCCATGCAGACCGCTTTGCAGTAGGGCGCTCCCAGGGCGATGGCTTTAAACACGTGGTCTTCAGACGAGAAGCCGCCTGCAAAAGCCAGATCCGGGGCGCGCTTGCCGTTTTTGACCAGCCGCTCGCAGAGCTCATAAGCCATGGCGTGCAGGTAAATGGCCGGAATGCCCCATTCGGTCATCATGCGCCAGGGGCTCATGCCGGTACCGCCGGGTGCCCCGTCGATGGTCAGCAGGTCGATGTCGGCATCACTGGACCAGCGAATGGCCATGGCCAGCTCACGCATAGGATAAGCGCCGGTCTTGAGGGTGATGCGCTTGGCGCCCAAATTGCGCAGGCGCTGCACTTCGTTCATAAATCCCTCCTGATCCACAAAACCCAGGCGCGAATGCCTTTCAAACTGCTTTAACGGACCGGCCTTAAATGCGGCCTGGTGCGCCGGATCCTCCGGGTCCGGGGTGACGATATAACCGCGCTTTTTCAATTCGATGGCGCGCTCCAGAGAGTTAACCTTGATTTCACCGCCGATGCATTTGGCCCCCTGGCCCCATTTGAGCTCGATGGTTTCAACCCCGTGCTTTTCGATCACATATTCAGCCACGCCGTTGCGGGTGTCCTCGACGTTCAGCTGAATCATAATATCACCGTAGCCCTCGTGGTAGCGGCGATACGCCTCGATGCGGCGATCCATCTCGGGTGAGTTTTTAATCAGACCGTTTTCGCCGATTTCCAATGCCGGATCGATCCCGCACACATTTTCGCCACACACGAGGCTGATACCGCTGATGGCCGCGCCGATGGCAAAGTGATCCCAGTTTTTTCGCGCAATATCGGTGCTGCCCAGAGCACCGGTAAATATGGGCACCTTTAATTTGACCTTGTTGCTGACACCATACTCGGTTTCGGTATCCACGTTGGGAAACGTGGCCTGGTCCGGATCGGATGCAATTCCCTTGGCGCCCAGCGCATATCCCATAATGTTCAAATGCGAGTAGTCAACCGGGTAATCCTTGTCTGCCCCGGCGGTCACGCTGCCAAACGGCTCGGGGTATAACAGTTCACGGCCGCGGAACGTGGCTTTGAACATGTCGCAGTTTCCTTTGCAGCCATCCAAACATCGGCTGCAAATACCGGATTGGGGGGCAACGTTGCGTGATCTGTTTTTCGTCTGTAGGGCATCGTTCGCATTGGGTTGGTTCAAATTCATTATTCATCTCCTTGTTGAAATATTTGCACATCGGCTGCATTGAGGGCGATTTTCGGTCTCATCGGCGAGTGCAGGGTATCGAATGTTTTAAGCGGTTTTGCTTTTGTAAATCAAGACTCATTTTTTTTATCTTGACCTGCATGTGGTTCAATCAAATCCAAAAATATAATAATTTTAATTGTTTAAGTAAGTTTTTTTTTGATTTTTAAACCACAATATGAAAAAATTAAATTAGGTATCTGGAAGAATTAAAACAAAATGACACCCATGCAAAAACCGCCTGATCAAAAATCCAAGAATTCCTCGGCCGGCATAGCCATCAAAATCCTGTTGATGGTGCTGATTCTCTCGGTGGTGATTCCGGGATATCTAATGGGCTGGTCAATGGGGGCGCAATCTATATTGGAAAGGCTGGGATATGCAAAGCCAACCTATTCTGAATATGCGCTATGCGAAGGATGCGGCGATTTCAGCAACGCTGAGAATAAACCATGCGAGCTCATAGGTGATTGTTACGGCCGTATTTCCGCACAGGATTGCAGACAACAGGACTTGATAATTGATGGCGGTGACGGCCCCCGTATGGGAAAGATTCAATGGCAGGTCTGTTGGGGCATTGATTGTGGTGAAAACTGGGAATCCAATGCTCCGGCACAGCCCCAAAATACGATCTTAGATGATGTTATTGGCTTTGTTTTGGCTGCTCTTATATTAATCCTTTTCATTGTCTTGCCGGTTGTTTTGACCGTCCGGCTGGTTTTGGGGATATTCTCATCAAAAATTCGTATGGGGATCAAAGCCCGCCCGTTTTTGCATATACTGGGGGCGATTTTTTTCACCTTACTCTTTTTTCCATTTTTGTTTATCGGATGGATTCAGATACCGGCGGACACCGACGCCATCGAACATTTTTACAATTACAGGTCCGAATTTACACAACTGGCGGAAATGCTGCAGGCAGAAAAACATATTCAGTATATATCCGAAAACCTGGTATTGACCTGCGGATCATCTGAGATGGAGAAATATAATCGCTATCAGGACTTGATAAATCAAACAGCACTTTTGGGATTGCGTTCAGATGCGGACCAACCCCGTCAATTTATGTTCCTGCGAAAAGATGCTTACGCCAATGCGAAATTCGTCAAAGGTTATGTTTATATGAATTCCGACCCGCATGACATTGTCGCGTCATTGGACAGTGGCTTTAGAGATTTGCGCCCCGGATCCCGCCTGTACAAAAAAATCGAAGAAAATTGGTATATTTATCTGGAGCACCAGAGCGACGGATGAGTAAATGATGTTTTTACGATATTATTTCTTTGGCGGTGCTTCGCATAAACGATGCGATCAACCAGCGTGGCATCAAGGATCATGGTTTGCGATGACAGCGCCCCCGATCCCGGGGTCCGTATTTATCTCATGTCAAAAAGCAATGATATTCTTAACAAAAGATTGATTTATTGCGGAAAGTTGTTAAATGAAGTTAAATTGAAAGTCGCAATGGTTGGAATTTGACGACCCAAACCAGAACTTAAAAGAAAGTATAAAAGATGAGCAAAATCGATAATACCAGATGGGAAGATCGGGTTGTTGCGCCCAAGGATGTCCTGGCGCATATCAGGCCGGGCATGACCATTTTTCTGGGGAGCGGTGTGGCCGAACCGCGAACGTTGATGAAAACGCTCATTGATTCCGGCCTTTCCAATATCAATGACCTGGAATTGATCCAGCTCACCCGCCACAGCGACTTTCATTCTCTAAAAAAACTGGATTGGCAAAAATATCACCTGAAAACATTTTTCTCCACTATGGTGTCCACCGAGGCGGTCATAGCCGGAAATGTCGATTTGATTCCTGGTCGTTTTTCGCAGATCCCCAGAATTATCAAATCCAAAAGATTGCCGATCGATGTGGCTTTTGTTCAAATTACCCCTCCTAACGAAGACGGATACTGCAGTCTCGGGATAGCCGTTGATGTTGCCCGGGAAGCCATGGAGCAAGCCTCAGTGGTGGTCGGCGAAATCAACACCCAGATCCCTTTCACATTTGGCGACACAATTGTCCCAATCTCGGATTTTGACCTGCTGATCAAGTCAACCGAGCCCCCCACTTATTTTAAGCGCTGGCCGGTTAACAGCGCCATTGATCAGGTCGCCGCTAATATCGCTCAAGTGATCGAAGACGGGGACTGCATCAGCTTTTTCACCGGCGCTTTGTTCGAGGCTTTAGGTCGGCACCTTGCCCACAAGCGCCATCTGGGAATCCACTCGTACCTTTTTACGGATGCCTTGATGGATCTTGTTAAAAGCGGGGCCGTGACCAATTATCATAAAGCGGTCTTCCGGGGCAAATCAGTGGCTTCCTATGCTTTGGGAACACCTGCGTTGATGGCCTGGTTGGACCAAAATCCACTGGTGGAACTCCAAAGTATTGAACAGGTGTTTGATCCGACCCAAATCGGGCGCAATCCTAATTTTGTCGTTGTGCAACAAGCCCGCAAAGTGGATCTTCTGGGCCGAATTGCCTTTCCGACCGGGAAGGGAGAAATCATTTCAGGGCCGGGGCAGTCGGCAGATTTATTCACCGGCGCCGAGATTTCCCGTGGTGGGCGCGCCGTGATGGGACTGCCCAGCCGCAATTCAAAGGGGGATCCCAATATCGTGGTGATGTTGCGCAACCTCCGCAACCAGTTCCATATGCGTGAATCGATTGATGCGGTGGTCACCGAATACGGTATTGCCAACTTGAAATGGCGCACGATCCGTGAGCGCGCTCAGGCCTTGATCGATATTGCGCATCCTGATGACCGACAAAATCTCGTGGAACAGGCAAAAGAAAAAAAGATTTTGTTCAAAGACCAGATTTTTTTGTCCGAGAGCGCCCATTTATATCCCATGGAAATTGCAACTGAACACATCTTCAAAGGTGGATTGAAGGTCCGCCTCAGAGCCATCAAACCCTCAGATGAGGAGGCCATGCGCCGCCTTTTTTATCGATTTTCGAATACAGCCATTTTTCGACGCTTCCTGTTTCCCATCTCCACCATGCCCCATGACAAAGTACAAGAATACGTCAATGTTGATTATAGCCGGGTGATGTCGGTGGTGGCCCTGGCAGGGGAACCCGATGAGGAGACCATCATTGCCGAGGCAAGATTTGCCAAGGATGACCAGAGCGCATTTGGGGAACTGGCTTTTATCGTGGATGAAAAATACCAGGGACGGGGCATTGCCACTTACCTTTATAAAATGCTGATCCGGCTGGCAAAAGAGCGGGGCTTAAAGGGTTTTACCGCTGAAGTGCTGCATGCCAACAAGGATATGATGAAAGTATTTGAAAAGGGCGATTTGTCGATCGATGCACGCCTTGAGAATGGCCTTTATACGCTGACCATTCCTTTTGACGCAGAATCCACCATTGCTGAGGGCAGCAAACCTTAAATTTGGCTGCATGGGCTATTTAGAGATTTCGCGCAGACGGCGAAAATTTCATTTTCGATAATACGCATAATCCACCAAAGCAGCGTCGATGTTCATGCTGTCCGGTGCCAGGGCCCGCAGGGCAGGGGCCCTGAAAGTGGCCATGGCCTGCGGTGAAATCTTGCCGTGCACCTTTAGCTTCACAATGCTGTCCGGTGGCAGGTCATACAGGCTTGATTGAATCCAGGCCTGGATCTGAGCAGCGTTCATGCCGGCGGCGTGCAACTCGAGCTGGGCCATGGGGCGGGTCGGCAGCTCGTGAAACGCCCAATCCTTCAAACCTGCCGTTGACGTTTTTAGCGTCTCAAATTCCAGGATGAGATAGCCTTTGGGCTCCTCTTTTTCGGCAAAGGAAGTGCGCTCGATGGATCCGGGGTAAAACACCGGGGCTTTCAATGGCCTGCCTCTGAGGTCCTTTGTTAAGACCTGAAAACGGTGGATATGCCCGGCTAAAACCGCTGCAAAACCGGCGGGGATATCGCCGCTGCGGATGACATCGTGGCTATAGCGAAAGGTATAGCCACTGGGGCCGACAGTAGCCCCATCAACCGACTGATGCACACAAAGGACATAGCCGTCGGCCTCCTTTTGGCACCAGCCGGTTTGCGCAACCAAATCCAAAAAATGTTTGCGAACGGCAGTGCGCACAAACGGAAAGCCGGCCAGTGCCAGTGCCCCCTGCTTTGTTTGCAGGATGAAGGTGCGCGGGCGATCGAACAAATGAATACCGGGGTGTTGCGCCAGATGGCCGTGGGGAATGGCTGAGCGCTCATGATTGCCGGGCACCAGATAGACCGGTACGCCGCTCTCAGCTACCCGTTTGAGCGGCTCAAAGGCCATTTCCACCAGGCGGGGCGGCACTTTGCTGCGATACAATACGTCGCCGCCGTGGACCACGGCGTCCACTTCGCGATTTAAAGCTGGTTTGAGGGCGCGTTCAAAATTGGCGAAAAACTCCGGGCCCCTGCGGCGCCGTTGGATGCGCGGTCGGAAGGGCAGGTCATATCCCAGATGGGTGTCGGCGATCAGCAGGATACGGATTATACCCATGGCAATAACCTGGCCAGCTGGCGGCTGCTGAGTATCGCCTTTGGGCCAATGCGCAGCTCAATTTTGCGGCCATCGCCCACCAGCCGCCGCAATTCGGTGGTAACCACCCTCAGGCGCTCGTAGGTGGCGACATCAAAAATGTTCTGACGCTGCTGGATGCGTTTGGCATAGCCCGCCGGCAGGGTAGATTTTTGGGCGGCAGGCATTTCTTTCCGTGCGCCCACAGTGCCGTTTTCAAACAACAGGACATGTTTGTGCGGGTCGCCTGCATTACGGGCTTCCCAGGCCAAAGATGATTCACTCAGCAGGCACAGCCAGCGGGCGCGGCGAATCAAAAGCGCGCCGCGCATAATGGCATGTTCGATGCCGCGGGCCACGGCTTCCGGCGTCCAGCTTGGCTCTTCCTTATTTACCTCATCCGCCTCGTCGAGAACCTCTTCATCCGCTTCTTCGGCCGCTGCTAATTTGGCTTCCGCAATGGCCTTAAGCCTTTCACCCCAGAGTTGATGGCCGAGTCCGGCCAGGATCCTCATGGCGGAAGGGTTTTTTAAGCGATTCAGATGATGGCTTTGAAATAAAGCCAGACCTTCTGATAGGCAGTCCGGATCCGGGGCATAGGTTTGTGGCACACCCAGCAGGGCATACGCGTTTTCGAGAGAATGATCCGTGCTTGCGTCCCGGTCTTTGTGCCAACTCGCGAAGGCGTTCATGGCAGTGGTGGTGAGCCCTGCGGGCAGCGGGCCGATGCAATAGTCGGCATCGGGCTGAGCAGCGCAGTGTTCAAGATCGCGGGAGCAAAAAACCAGGTTGCGCTGCCCGGTTTGCAGAGCGATGTTATAGGGTGGATTGTGGCGTTTGATCTCATCTGATTCCAGCACGGCAGCTTCCAACGCCGAGTCGGTGCGGGTCACCTTTAGATTGGCGGCCTGACTGAGCATTTCAAGGGTGTGCTCTGCATGCGGCCCTTTTTGGCGAAAATAACTGTTGACCCGCTGTTTGAGGGAAGTGGCCTTTCCGATGTACAGCAAATCTCCGTTGGAGCGCAGCATGCGATAGACGCCGGGGTTGTCCGGCAAATTGAGACGAATGTCGGGTTTCATGGGATAATCCCGACCGGTTCGCGTTCGCGGAGTCGTGTCTTTCAGCCAGCTGTTGAGTTGATCTAAATCGGTAACACCATGTTCGGCGGCCAGCTGCTCAACAAAATGCTGCCAGATCACGGCCGTGGCCACAGCATGAGCGCCGCTGCGGCGCAGTTGGGGAACCGAATGCCCGAAGTAACCGGCTACGGCCCGCAGCCCTCTGCGCGGCAAGCTAAACAGCAGGCGTTTGGCGATTTCGTGGGTACAGATGATGTCCAAAGGAAAGTCATCCGGCTGCTGCTCAGCCGCATGCAGGTGCTTGAGAAACGCTTTTTCAAAACGGCAATAATGGATGATGGTGGGGCATCTGTCTGTCTGAGCGGCAGCCGCTATCTGCTGTGCGGTCTGGGCGAGCTTGCGCCAGATCTCGGCGGCAGGAAGGGCCCCTTCAGCCTCTGTCCGTGTGATGCCGGTAACACGCTGCACTGCCGGGGGGATCTCAACATCCTCCGGTAGTGCTACACGATAGGCGCTGGCGGTCAAATCATCCGGTATGCCGTTTGCGGCAGCACAGGTCTGAATCCAACCGATTTCCAGCAGGTGCCCTTTTTGCGGGTTGGCACCGGTGGCCTGGCAGTCTAAGGTCAATACTTCAAGATCGGCGAGGGTCATAATTGTTCTAAGCTCCTGGTATTGTACCCGGGCGGGGTTTATCCCCGCCCGAAAAAGAGATTTTAACGAAATCTGATAATAATTCAATGGTTGAAATTTGAAGTTTATTAAATATAATTTGTATTAATGATCTCGGCTTGTTAATAATTAAACTTTGCATGAAAAGTAATGAGTAAAGCATATTATATCAAAAAGCAGTGTGTTAAGACATCTATCGTCGATAAATTGGCTGCCAATTTAACTAAAAGGATTGTGGTCATTTGATCTCATTACTTTTCACCCTGGAGACAACGCGGCGAGCGGAGGCTTCCATCTGCTGCGTTATTAAGGCCGAGTTATAGTACACTATTACCTCGCCCTTAAGTGCCTTGCACATGAAAGCCTCCGACTCGTGCAAAGCTAAATTAAATAGAAATAGCCTATGGAACCCACTTTTCATAACGCTCTGTTGGATTTAAAAGACGGCATCCCGCGTCTGGCGCAGCTGCTGCAGTGCGGTCAGGCATCCGAGATCGCCTCTTGGCGCCACATCGTTGAAGCCAAATTAATACCCCGGTTTTCAACCGATTTCCCGGTTGTCGCGGCCATTTGCGGCGGGGGTTCCTCCGGCAAATCGACCCTGTTCAACTCTCTGGCCGCAGAGCGCCTGGCGCCGGCCGGCGGCCGGGCCGGTATGAACCGCCGGGTGCTGTTTTCGGTTCCGGAAACCCTGGTCAAACAAAACCGGCTGGTGTCAGATTTGGCCGAGCCGTTTAAAGCCGATCTGCAGCCGCTTAAAGACAGCGCCGAGCTTACCCGTCCGGGCAACCCGCTATATGTGATCAACCGCACAGGACCGCAGGATCTGGTTTTATTGGATACTCCCGATTTTGACACTGGCGCCAGAGGAGAATACACCAACCGGGATGTAACCCGCATGGCGCTGGAGGCTTCCGATATTTTCATTTATATATTTACCAACTCCAATTACAACAACCGCGACAACACTGACTTTATGTCCGAAATGCTGACCGGCATCGGCACCCGCAAATGCTTTTTGATCTACCGCGTTTATCCCAATTTTAACGATGCGGAGGTACGCGAGCATGCCATGACCGTGGCCGACGGTATTTACGGTGCTGAGGCTGATAAACATATTCTGGGTATCTACCGCACGGATGAAGATAACCAGGTGGCGGCCGGTGAGCAGTTTATGAAGCTGCGGCCCGTCACCGAAAATGCCGCTGATTTTGATGCCGCGCTGGCTGCCATCGACGCCCCACAGTTGCGACTTGAGCTGCATGGCTCCATCCTGGCGGATGCCTTCAAGAAAGCGCAAGATTTCCTGGCGGATGCACGCTGCTCGCTTGATGAGCTGCAGCTTTATCTGGATGCGTTTCAGACCGTTCAGAGCCAGTATGTGCATGAAGCCCTCAAACATTTTCCGATGGATCGGGTTATGAAACGGTTTGCCAAAATTTGGGCCAAAACCGACCCGGCCCATATTAAGGTTATGCGCAAAACCGGCAATGTGATCGAATTTCCCCTTAAAATGCTTTTCGGAGCTGCTGTTTGGGCCAAGGCGCGCATTGCACCGGGCCCGGAAGGAAAAAAAGATGCCGCCGATTTTAATAAAAAGCTGGAAGAAGATCTGGTGACTGCGGTGACCAGTCTGCATGCCCAGGCCATAGGCCCCCAGATAGCGGTCAGCGGCTCTTTAAACGATCCTGTGGTTGAGCGCATGGCCGGATGTGTTGAGCGCATTCGAATGGCGCGCCGGATCGCCGATACCCAAAACCCCCGGGCGGAATCTGCCGACAAAGACCGCATCCTGCGGTTTTTTGTGGATACCCACCCGGCGGTCTTACCGCAGCAGGCGGCCTTGCGGGACCAGGATTTTAAGACCATGCTGCAGATGATCCTGTCTGAAAAAGAAGAATTGCTGGATATCCCCGCGGACATGCTCAAAGATTTAAAAAAGCTGGCCAACCAATTCCGCAGACAGATGGGTCTGTGGTCTAAAATCAGCCAGACCTTCTGGGCATCGCTGAATGTCTTGCCGGCCACCGCGGCGGTGACCTATGTGCTGTCCACTGGCGATCCAGTTGGTGCTGCGGGTATTAAGGTGAAACTGACCGGTCTTTTCGGGGCCAAAGACCTCTATGCCCTGGTGGCCATACCGGTGACCACCCAGATGAAAAAGGCTGATCAACACCAGCTGCAGACCATGCTGGGACCCATTGCCGAGGCCTGGTTTGATCATAAACTCAAAAAGGTGCAACAGCTTTTTGAGGATACCATCACCGGCGCCACGATTGGCACGGTCGGCGAAACCATCGAGCGGGTCACCGCAGAGCTGACAGCGCTGCAAACCAGTATGGATGTCTGTGCAAAGGAGCTCGGGTAAAATATGAATTTTGATCGTCATACAGCCATTTTAAAGGCTCTGGGTAAAATCGCCGAATCTAAAAATGACCTGCAGCGCTTAAGCACCGAGCTGGGACAGGCACCGATGTGGCTGCCTGGCCGCGGGCTTGAAAAACAGTGCCATCAGGCCACCGGCATGATCGACGGTATCGCTGAGCGCTTTGAGCGCAAGCTGGTGCTCACGCTTGTCGGCCCCAGCGGCTCGGGCAAATCCACTTTGCTAAACGCCCTGGCCGGGGTGGATGACCTTTCCGACATCGGTCATGAGCGGCCCACCACCGATCATTTGATTGTTTTCAGCGCCAATGCCGGGGATAGTGATCAATTGGTGGAAGAGCTGAACAGTGAAATTGTTGAAACCCGCTCGAACCCGGCGGCGGTGCGCTTTGAGCACGTGCTTCTGGTGGATACCCCCGATACTGACAGCCGCGCATTTCGCAAACATATCCCCATTGTCGAAAAGACCATCGCCCGATCAGATATGCTGATCTGCGTATTTGATGCCGAGAACCCCAAGCGACGAGACCATGTTGATTTTCTGGCGCGCTTTATCCCCAACTTCAGTGGGGAATCCCTGGTGTGCGTTCTCAATAAATGCGACCGGCTGGACAAAGCGGAGCTCAAGGATCAAATCGTGCCCGATTTTTTAGAGCATATCCGCACGGGCTGGCAGGTGCCGGCAGATCGGGTGTTTTGCATATCGGCCCGCCGCAATCTCAACGATCCCAATTGGGATGCCGCTGCTGAACCGCGGCATGATTTTGACGAATTTGAAGAGCTGCAGCAGCTGGTGGTCAACACCATCAACCAGGCCGGCTTTGTCATCGACCGGCGAATTGAAAATGTGCGGCGCCTGCGGGATTTTGTCTTTGAAGAAGCCGGCCGCCACGTTTTAGGCCATCAGGCTGTTTTATCAGATGCGGCTGAGCGTATGGCTGCGACTGAAAAAAAAGCGCTGGAGGATGCGCTGGCCGGCATGCAGGAAAGCGGGGTACAACAATTGTTCGGGTTGAATGTGCTGGTGTATCAGAAGCTGGCTCAGCGCTGGCTGGGGCCCATGGGGTGGATGATTGCCATCTGGGCGCGGCTGCTGATTTTTGGCAGCGGCCTCATGGCTGTTCTGCGATTCGGCCGGCCGGTGCGCCAGGTGCTCAACCGTTTGTCGGCCATAAAACAGTCCAAAGATAGCCAGGCAGCCCTTGACGATCCGCAAAAAGATCAGCAGATGATAGCGGCTTTCAGAAATTACCGTCTGGTGGTGCTGGAAAGCTGGCCCGAAATTGCCAAATCCCTTGTTAGGGGCGGCTTTGACAGCTCGATTCGCAAAGTAGAAGATGCCTTGTCAGGCACCGCCGGTTTTGAAGAAAAGCTGGCCGCCATCTGGAGCGGGGCTTTGGACGGCCAGATCGAGCGTTTGACCACCAAGCTCAGCGGCCTGTTTGTTCAATTTCTTTTCAATTTGCCCGCCGTCGGTATTCTGGGGTATTGCGGCTGGTTGACCCTGGAATCCTTTTTCACCGGCGAGTACCTTTCCGGCGATTTTTTTATGCACGCCTTCTGGGCCATCGGTCTGGTTTTATTTTTAAGCTTCTTTATTCTGCAGTTGTGCATCCGAGCCGTGGCCTCCACCAACCGAATCACGGCCAAAGCCTTTGAAAAACTCAAGCATCAGATGGACCATCTCCAAGAGCTCAATCAAAATCCGGTCAAGGCTCAGCTAGATACCGTGCTTGCGCTTGCTGCTTTGGCGGAGTCAGATCGTTGATAAGTTACGCTTACAGATGACAGATGACAGATGACGGAAGGCGGAAGACTGAAGACGGAAGATAGAAGACACAGCTATGTCGGAAGACGGAGATGATTTACCAATAGTCAAAGTCAGTATTTACTTGCCTTGACAACCCGCTCTAACAATATCTGTATGTTAGCAAGAGTAGTGATATCATCTACATATCATCAATTCCTTTAAATTTCAGTTTTCATCATAATATCTAAAATTTTTTTCAGCGTATCAGCTTTTGTATGCATAGACATAATGTTTGAAAGTTGAAAGGTCTGCCCCTTGCGGCGTGGGTTAAGCTGTGCGACCTATAGAGGTCAAAACGGCTCAGAGCCAAAACCAAGGAGGCAGACCATGCAAAAGAAAATATTGTATATTGGCTTGGATGTCCACAAAAAAAGCATCGATGTTGCCATCACCGACGCACGTGCCAACGGTAAGGTTCGATCCTATGGTAAAATTGATGGAACACTCCAAGCGTTGGACAAACTGGTAGGCAAACTCAAATCACCGGGGGCAGATCTTCATTTTGTTTATGAGGCCGGCCCCTGTGGTTATCCGATTTATCGTCATTTAACCTCAAAAGGTCATAGCTGTTCAGTGGTGGCGCCTTCGCTTGTTCCAAAACGAAGTGGCGATCGTATTAAAACCGACCGGCGCGATGCGCTCAATCTGGTGCGTTTGTTTCGTGCTGGAGAACTGACCAGCATTTATGTGCCAACCGCAGAAGACGAGGCCATACGGGATCTGCTTCGCTGCCGTGTTGACATTAGACGAATCGAACGTAAAACCCGTCAGCAGTTGCTGGCTTTTTTATTGCGCCATGGGCATTATTATCCGGGAAAGAAAAACTGGACAAAGGGGCATATGAATTGGCTTGCTGAGCTCAAACCTGCTCACCGAGCACAGCAAATTGTTTTACAGGAATACATTGATGCGGCTAATGAGTGCACGCGTCGAATAAAACGCATCACAGAACAAATCCAGGACTTAGTTGCTCAATGGAGCCGTGCGCCTTTTGTCAGGGCCTACCAGGCGCTACGGGGTGTATCGCTGATTGTGGCAACTACCGTTGTCGCAGAGATCGGTGATATGAATCGTTTCAAAAATCCGAAACAATTAATGGCTTATCTGGGTCTTGTACCCTCTGAGCATTCAAGCGGCAATCGGATCCGTCGCGGTTCCATTACCAAAACCGGCAATAGTCATGTTCGCCGGGCGCTTATCGAAGCTGCCTGGACCTATAACTTGAGGGCGCGAAAAACAAAACCGATCCTGAAACGGCAACAAGGTCTTGATGATCGAATTTGTGAAATATCTTGGAAGGCTCAACTGCGCTTGTGCGGTAAGTATCGCCGCCTTTTTGCTCGGGGAAAATCAAAGCAAGCCATTACCACCGCGATTGCAAGAGAATTAAGTGCCTTTATCTGGGCCATCGATAAACAGGTGCAGCAAATAACTGCTTGAGGCAATAAAATTATTTTAAAAAATTATGGTTCTCCAGATTCCTTGTAGGGGCGCGACCACGGCAAGGAGAATCCTCGCTTCGGCTAAGGGAATGCAAAACTCCCGCACATAGACAGAGGCAGCTCCGCGACGAATACAAGTCTTGCGGTAACCAACCCGCGTATATCAGCATGATCCACCGTCGCTAATAGTCGTGCCTCTTTTAGGAATCTGGAGACCAACATCGTAAATCGCTAACCTTGATAAAAGGGGTGGATAAGTAGTTTTTTATTGACACTTTCAAACATATCAGCCGAAATCCAAAATCCGGCATAATTGTAAACTTCGGTAGGCAATCCAAAAACTCTGATATTCAACCTGCATCTAATGCATCCGCTAATTTTTGGATACCATCCAGGTCAAAGTCTTCGGCCATCTGTATAATTTTTTTGCTGAGTAGCGCGCAGGAATCTGATTGGTCCTTAATTTCCTCTGCGATGGTGTTTAACGTGGTGACATCTCCCATTTCAGCCGCATCACGGATACGTTTGGCAAAGTCTTCAGATAATTCGGTGGCGATTTCTATAAGATCATCAGCGGAAAGTTGTTCGGCGTTTTCTTCAGCGGATGCACCAAGGCTTTGGGCTGACCCCAAGGCTTGATTGAGGGCACCTTCAAGCTTTGAGAATTCTATATTTAGCTCTTTTGATGATGGGGTTATCTTTTCAACTCCTTTGACAAGTTTCTCTAAATTCACCGCGGATGCCTGAAGCTCCGTAGCCGCCAGATTACCGGCCAACCCTTTGAGATTGTGCACCAGGCTGTGGGCTTGATCAAAATCTTCGGCATCAAGCGCCCGGCGGATTTTATTTGCTACCTCGTTATAGTCTGTAGCAAAACTTAATAGCAGCTTCCGATAAAGTTTTTTGTTTCCCTGCAATCGCTTTAATCCATCTGCCAGATCAAATCCCGACAAAAATTCCGGAAGTTCATCTTCTGCAAGGGCCGCCTTGCCCGATTCAGCTTGCTTAACAGGAGCTTCCGATGCCTCGACCTGGGTTCGTTTCTCACACGGTTTTATCCATTTCTGCAGAGTTGAAAACAGCTGTTCAGGGTCAATGGGTTTGGTGACATGACCGTTCATGCCAGCCTCCAGACTTTTATTTTCATCACCGGCCATGGCATGAGCCGTCATCGCAATAATCGGTAAATCTATGAATTTTTGTTCTTTTCGGATTTCACGCGTGGCGGTTAAACCATCCATTACCGGCATTTGAATGTCCATTAAGACGACATCATATGGATTTTTTTTCGCTGCGTCGACGCCTTCCTGGCCATTATTTGCTATTGTAACGTCGAGCCCCACACCCTGCAGAATCTCCATTGCTACTTGCTGGTTAATCTGATTATCTTCTACTAACAGCACGCGAGCCCCTCGCAAATTTTCCAAAGCCTCGGCTTCCTGTTCAGGTCTTTGCGCAATCTGCGAAGTGTCAGCCACTGCTTTGCCAAATGCCTGCATTATGGTGTCAAAAAGCATAGATGGATTAATCGGTTTAAGGAGAAAGCCCTCGAGTCCAACCTTCTCGGCCTGTTGCATGACCTCTTCCCGGCCATAGGCGGTCACCAAAACGATAGCTGGAATTGTTTTCAAATCCTTATGATCTTTGATCCGTTTAGCTGCTTCGATACCGTCCATACCTGGCATTTTCCAATCCATAACAACCAACTCGAAAAGCTTATCTCCCGCAGCATTCTCGAGCTCTGTGATTCCCTCCGGTCCGGATGCAGCCACGGTGACATCGAAAGTAAAAGATTCCAGCATCTCCTGTAAAATGTCCCTTGAGGTTGCATTGTCGTCCACTACCAAAACTCTCATGCCGCGCAATTCGGATGCGGGTTTATATTGCTTTTTGGCTTTTTCTTTTCCCAGTCCGAAGGTGGCAGTAAAGCTAAAGGTACTGCCCTGGCCTTTAGCGCTCTCGACCCAAATTTGGCCACCCATCATCTCTGCCAGCCGCTTGCTGATTGTTAACCCCAGTCCGGTGCCACCATATTTGCGGGTAGTAGATGTGTCTGCCTGCATAAAAGGTTGAAACAGTTTGGCTGCCTGTTCTGCGGTCATGCCAACACCGGTGTCTTGAACCGAAAATTTCAAGGTGACCTGTGAGTTGTCTTTTTTGACCAATTCGGAGGAGACAACGATCTCCCCCGCTTCGGTAAATTTTACGGCATTATTGGATAAATTAATCAGAATTTGCCCGAGGCGAAGCGGATCACCTACAAGTGCTGCCGGCACGGCTGGGTCTATCTTAAAAAGAAGTTCCAGCCCTTTTTCCTGGGTTTTAACGCCCACCAGGGTCGATACGTTGTCAAGGGTATCCTCAAGTTGAAAGTCCACAGACTCCATGTCCAGCTTGCCGGCTTCGATCTTTGAAAAATCCAGGATGTCATTGATAATCCCAAGCAGGGACTTGGCGGAGCTATCTACTTTCTTGATATAGTCGTATTGCTTGGCAGTGAGATTGGTTTTCAGGGCCAGATGCGCCATTCCGATAATGGCGTTCATGGGGGTGCGGATTTCATGGCTCATGTTCGCCAGAAATTCACTCTTGGCTTTTGTCGCTTCAACGGCAGTTTCTTTGGCGATTCTTAGTTCATCTTCTGCCATTTTTTGTTTCGTAATGTCGTTGATCACGAATACAAAGCCACCATCTTCCGTTGGCGCACGATATACTTCCGTGGTTCGATTGCCGGGTATCTTATCTTCATATATCGTCATTTTGGGGGCCTGGGTTGCATCTTCGTACATTTCAACACGCTTTGCCAGCAAGGCTTCATGGTCCCCCGGACCATAGTCACCGCGTTCGGCACGAATGCGTAAAAAGTTAATAAACGGCATCCCTTTATTTCCCAATTCAATGGGAAAATCATACAATTCGTGAAATTGTTTGTTAGTGACCAGAAAATTAAGGTCTTTATCGATCATGAAAATCCCGTTGATCATACTATTTACGGCGGTACTCAATTGGGTTTCCTTTTCTTTTATGACCTCTTCAGCACGCTTTTGTTCGGTGATGTCCATAAATGTAACGACGACACCAACGATCTGTTCGTCTTTTTTTATCGGTGTGCTGGAGTATGCAACTGGAAAGGACGTGCCGTCCTTTCGCCAGAGTACCTCGTCGGCGATATAATGGTTGGTGCCGTCAACACGCGTTAAATACATGGGGCATTCGCTTTTCGGATAGGGCGATCCGTCTGCATATGAATGGTGAATTTTCTCGTGGATTTCCTCGCTGATAAGTTCCTCAGGCCCGTAGCCCAGCAACCGATTAGCAGCCGGATTAATAAAGGTCACTTTACCATCCAGGTCAACGCCAAAAATACCCTCGCCGACTGATTCTAAAAGCAGGCGGGATTTTTCCTCTGAAGAACTAAGTTCAGCGGTGCGGGCATCTACTTCATCCTGGAGCAAAACGCGTTGACGTTCGGAAGCCGATAGGCGCCAGCGAATAACCCCGTAAAAGAGCAAAACGCCGGCCAGCACATACAACACCAGCGCCCACAATCTCAGCCAGGGAGGTGACTTGACGCTGACCTTCAATTTTACCTCCTGCTCGGGTCTGTTCCATATGCCGTCGTTATTAGTACCATTGATCCTCAGGGTATAGGTTCCGCCCTGCAGGCCGGAGTATCGCCCGGAGCGCTTTTTGCCTGCCTCAACCCAATCTCGATCGAGACCCTCGAGTTTATAGCGGTACCGATTCTTGCTTGCGGCAGTGTAGTTGAGTGCGACGTACTCAAACTCGAAGAAGTTTTCCCGCCATCCCAGGTTAATCTCGCGCAAAAGCTCAAAGGCAGTCGGAGACTTGATCGGCTGACCACTCTGTTTGATTTCGGTGAGGTATATCTGTGGTGGATTGGGGTTTTCTTTTAAGTTTCCCGGATCGAAACGGTTTAGCCCGTTAAAGCCTCCGAACCATAGCTGCCCATCGCGAGTCTTGCCCCTTGCAGTGGGAAAGAAGTCGTGACTGTGTAGGCCGTCTTCAACGGTGTAGACTCTAATAACCTGCTGGTCGGCGATGTCGAATTCCACCAGTCCGATATTGGTCCCCATCCACAGGCGGCCCCTGCGGTCCTCCAGTATGTTATGGACAATTTTGGCATTAAATCCAACGCTCCTGTCGAACCGCTTGAAGGTTCCGGCGTGTTTGTCGAATTTGTTCAACCCTTTGTCGGTGCTAACCCAGATGTTGCCTCTGGAATCTTCCATCACATCGTAGACGGTGTTGGAGCTGATGCTCCGGGGATCATCGGGTTCGTGCTGGTGGTGTGTAAAGGTTTCCCGCCGACGATCAAACTTTTCCAGTCCACCACCCCATGTAGCAATCCAGAAAATATCGGGATCATTGCTATCACGGATGAAGCGCACTGATGTGACGGCTGAGAAACTGTCCGGATTCTGTGGATCATGACGATAGACCTTGCGCTCCCGGGTGCGAAGATTGAAGCGGTTTAGACTCTGTTCCCAGCCCACGGCCCAGATGACATCGGGGTCCTCTTTGTCTTGGATCATGGTGTAGAACCAGGTATCATCTGTGATCCTCTCTGTTACTTTGCCATTGACGGGATCAAAATACACCATGCCGGCGGCCGTTGAGACGATAAACTTACCATCGTGGGTCTCGAAGAAACCAGCAGGATAGCCATGCGGCAAACTTGCAGGGTCTTTGGAATCAGGCTTGTGGTGGGCGAAATCGTCGGTTTCGGGATTATACCGGTCCAGACCCGAGCCGAAGTGGCCCACCCAAACATGACCATGGCGGTCCTGATACACGGGTACAGCCGCATCACTGGCCAAACTACGCTCATCAAGCGGGTTGTGGCGGTAGAGGGTGAATTTCTGTCCGCGGGGATCGGCCTTATCCACCTTGCCGTTATTATGCATAATCCACAGCGTGCCGTCTCGATCCTCGAATACGCCGTGCACCGTGTTAGTGGAAAGGCTGAATGGATCGCCCGGTTTTTTCTGGTACTGGCGGTGTCTATACGTGCCAGGATCAAACAGCACCAGGCCGACGGCGGATGAATCGCTTATCAGCGCGATCTCGCCGCTTTTCAACAACACCAGATCCCAGATGCTCATTCGGGGCAGACTGGCGGGATTATTGGGGTGGTGTCTAAAATGACTGAAAAATCCACTGTTACGGTCGCGGCGAATCAGGCCGTTCTCTCGGGTGGCGAGCCAGAGGTGACCGTCCCGGTCCTGAACGATGGACTGGATTGCGTTGTCAGGCAAACTGGCGGGATCGTTTGGATCATGGCTAAATCGGGTGATTTGCCCTGTCTTCGGGTCGAGGCGATTCGCACCGTGGTTTTTGGTCGCCACCCAGATGAAGCCCTCGCTATCCTCAAACAGGCCGAATATATCGTTATCTGAGAGCGAATGCGCGTCTGCTGGATCATGTTGATAATTGTTGAAGTGGTCGGTTTTCGGGTCGTAACGGGAAAGTCCGGCCTGTGTGCCAAACCACAGATAGCCCTGACGATCTTGAATGATGGTGCGCGATGAAAGGTTGAAGACATTGCCCGCCAGGCTGGATTCCGGCTGAGCGGGGTCCTTAAAAAACCGGGTGATGGTATTGGTACGTTTGTCGTAGCGATTGAGGCCGTGATTGGTGCCCGCCCAGATATGACCGTCTCGATCTTCGAATAATTGGGTTACGAAGTCACTGGAAATGCCATCCTCGCCTTCTCGAATCATCCATTTGCTGGAGCCGTCAAAGCGTAGCATTCCATTATAAAAAGAGGTGAACCATAGAAAACCTTCGCGATCCTGAATAATAGCAAATCCGGGCTCGCCACCGATATCGAATACATACTCGAATTTCATCTGTGTTGCCGATGTTTTTGCAAAAGAAACTACAGGCAACCCGACTATTATTGCAAGCAGTGCTACTCCAAGCCGACGGTAGTATCGGCTGAAGCAGTGCTCAAGTGTAATGAGTAATTTCTTTGGGAAACTGCACGTTTTATCGCAGGATAGTATGCTCATGGATTTCTTCTTTCTTATTCCACCTAATTCTAAAAAGTATTTTATTCATTATTCCTCGTTTGAATGCGCACAGATTAACTTTTTTTTCAGTACATTTCAACTGGCTTTCAGTTCGAGATTTATGCAGACGGGATTATGAAAAAAACAATGAAGTGGACCTTTATCCGTGATAAGGGTTTCATGTTAGATACATTTCAATTGAATCAAATACCATGGTGTTTTTGCCTTACTATTCCCAATCTAAGCTACTTGGAAGGATATCAGATTGTAGATTCCGTTCCTGATGCGAATCTTTGGAACACTACAAAAATTTTTGTACATTTCATTTGCCAATCCTAAAATTTCCAGGCTGGATCTTGGATTTATAATATTTGAAAAACCGGCATCGGACAATCGAATCTAATGCTGGCCTCAACTGATATGATGGAAGTGTGGTAATATAGAAAATAAAAGAAGGAGCGAATTTCTATTTCTCTCCGCCCCTTTTTCACGAAATTGATAATGATGTGTTGTTTTTACCAGAATAATCCAATTTATATACCTGAAAATATCTGGCCCACAGACACAATTATTGAATCTGCTTTAGAAGCCAAGCCATGTTCTGTCCCAGTGTTCGCATAGTGCCCTGGGCCTCTTTGTCCTTTTCGACATCACCTTTATCGCGACCAAAGCCCATATTCCAATAATTCGAACCGGGCACGATCATCTGGCTAATGAAGAAAAAGTTGTTCAATGAGGCGAAGGTGTGGCTGGCACCACCTCGGCGTGCAACAACGACTGAGGCCCCCAGTTTGCGACGAAACATGGCATTATTAGCGATAGCTGTCATCCCGGCTCGATCGATTAAAGCTTTGATTTGAGACGTTACATTCGAAAAGTAAACCGGGGAGGCGAGAATGATCGAGTCCGCAGCAAGCATCTTTTCAATGCATTCGTTTAAATCATCTTTTTTCACTGCGCATCGCTGATCTTTATTTTCAAAACATTTGTAACAGGCGATGCAGCCGTTGATCTGCTTGCCTTTCAATTGGTAGAGCTCAGTTTCGATGCCTTCCTTTTCCAATTCATCAAAAACCCAGCGAGTCATAATGGCTGTATTGCCGTCTTTGCGAGCGCTGCCGTTGAATGCGATAGCTTTCATCTTTTTCCTTTCCTGATATATTCATATTTCCAACATTATTTTTGCCAGCTGTTCTACATAAAAACTAAATGGTTGGGCAAGAACTTTCTTTTATGTTCTCTGCATTATTCCCCGGGCATATCGTGTCCGTTTAGATTTTGAATGAAACTATGACCATAGACAAAATTTATAGTCTCAAGAAGCCTAACCGGGCGAGAAACGGGGTGATGACCTACATTGAAGCAATGAGGTGGATCGAAAATCTGTATGCCTAATAAGCACGGGGCAATGCAATTTTAACATTGCCCCACTTATCCATAATTTTCTGATTTATTATATTTCTTTTGCTAACCTGGAAAATTTCGGCTTTTTGAGATTGCACCAGCATAGCCGAAGTCCACAATTTGGCCAACGTGAGTATTGCAGCCTAATATAGAATGTAAAAATGATTCGGAATGGTGGTAAATTTTTAAGGTGTTTCTGCCCATAATCACCTCTTTAATTCAGGTAGTGAGCGCCCGGCATCAATGTTTATTGTGTGCATTATGACTGTCGGTTTCCAAACGACAGGTGACTGGGCCGTAATAAGGAGCGATCTTGCTTGAGGCTGTCTGGTGGTCTCGGCCAAGGTGAAAATTGAGCCAGGAAGAGGAATGGTTCAGTTCCCACATACGGGGCGGCACAAAATCACTGAACATTTCCTGGGTTTGTCCCGTGTTTGACCAGCGCCGATAGGCTCTTACCCACACGCATAGTTGCTCGGGGCGTACCTCGCATTTACCGTTGAGACTGCCGCCGCAGGCACCGTTGCGGGTATGTTTGGGGCAACCGGACTCGGGGCACTGGAAGGCCAGGTGCTGCAGCCCGCAGTCTCCACACCTTTGGCAGGAAAAAAGCAATATTTTAACAGGGTGTTCCATCACATGCATCAATGCTCGGCCGAAACGGTTTTTATCCAGCCCACGAGCCAACGGCCTGAGCAAGAATCTACATGCAGAATCAAAACTGAAGAATAGATCGTGCATTTTTTGCATCACACCAAACAGAAATCTTTCCGCTATTGAAATTGGTTGTTTCGTTTGAAGCGGGTTTGCCGGTTGGTCATGCTCTGTCGATTGGCGGGGATAGGCATAGTAGCCGTAGGGATTGGCATAGTTGAATTCCGGCAAAAATTCACGCCAACGATCTTCAATGGCCTCCATTCGATCTAGTATCCAGGCGACGCGGTCAAAGCTTTGGTCAAGCCCACCAATATGAACGCCGCGGTAACCAAGGCCCTTAAGGACAACCCCCAGCCGCGCTGCTCTCTCCAGGGCAGCCTGGCGGCCCTCTTCTTTGTTTTGCCATTCCGAGGTTACCTTTTGGAGAAGCTCATCCGATACCACACAGCCGGGGATCTTTCCCTGATTCATCATGCGGGCAGCCCCGGGTGTCAGCACATATAAGGATGCCAGGGTCGGCACCGAACAGCCCATCTGTTTTTGAACACGGATGAGTTCCTCAAATTTGCGCACATCAAATCCAAGCTGGGTGATGACGTAATCTGCGCCAGCAGCTAATTTTTTGCTCATTTTGGCATACTGGGCCCACACCTCAGCCTCAGTGTATTTGAACGGCGAAACAGCACAGCCGATAATCAGGTCTTTCGGATCCTTTAATTCCTGGGTTTGCTTGAGCATATTCAGCATGCAGATCAGACTCACCGAATCCAGATCAAACACTGGCGTGCCCTGTTCCCCGCCTGAGCTGGTATAGTCTCCACTGAGTGCTAAAATGTTGTGCATCCCCACCATGGCCAGTTGCAGGGCGCGGCTTTGCATACCGCCCCGATTGATGTCACGACAGGTAAAATGAACGATGGCATCCATCCCCATACCAATGATTTCAACGCCCAATGCATCCGGTGCCAAGGCCGGATTGCCGCCGGGATTGTCCGTGATGGAAAGGGCGGACACCCGTCCGTCTTTAAGGGCGTCGGCGGCAATTTTAAGAACTGTATCCAGCTTGCGGCGTGTCGGTTGAGTCCCGGGGACCAGTTCCAGGGTCACCATGAATTTTGATGGATTCTGCATATCGTCCTTGAATGTGTGCAGCATGGTCGCTTCCCGATCAAATTTTAAAGGTTAACGCTTGCCTACCGGACAGGTTAGTTCGCACTTCCGGCAATATTTTATGACTTTGACGGGCTCTTCAAAGCTCTCGACGTCCTGCTCGACGGCCTCGTCGTTATCGATGTCCATCTGAACACCACAAACGGGCCGGCTGAAATTCCCATCCCGACCCGGCAGGATATCCTGATTATAATCTTCTGCTTGATAGATCATTTCCCCAAAAGCGTTTTGGGGGCATGCTTTTCGGCATAGCCCGTCACATATGGCGCAGGGATTGAACGGACTCGGTCCCGTGGATGGAAAAGACTCGGAGAGCGTCAGCGCCCTGAGCCGTATCCGGGGGCCGTACTCGGGTGTGACAAGGATGTTGCTCTTGCCGATACACCCTAATCCGGCCATTACCGCTGCATCCTTCAAGTAGATGCCGCCTTTTTCGACATGATAGGGCAAATGAAACGTATCGATACCATATGTCTCTGTTATCCAGGGGCAAAGTGCCTTGACCGTTTTTGCCAGCACGCGGTTGCCGGGCGGATCAACCCTTCCAAACCACCAGTCCATTTCGGGTTTGTCTGCCGGATGTTCCACCGCGATGACGAGCACTGTTTCAGCATTCGACGGCCATTCAACTTCTCCCGGTTTAAGCCCCGACTTACCTTCCCGGGTGCGGGTGCCGATACCTTTGCCGGCATCAGGCATCTGGGGTGCAAAGGTAGAGGACGGGGCACGCTTAAGCTCCTCAACATTGGCAAAGCCGGCCAATGTCGCCCCGAATTCCTTGGCTTTTTTCAGGATGGCCGATGAGGCCTTCAATGTTTTGGCGTAATTCATATTTTTCTCCTTAAAATTTTTGTCTGTATCATTCTACAGGTTTTATTTTTTCATATGGTAACGCGTCGACACGCACTTTTAAAATGTCCCCGTAATCCTCTTTGATCCATTTCATCATTGAAAACATCATGAGAATAAGGACCGGGATCAAGGGCAATGCCACAGCGAGTGAACAAAGGGCAACTGCCTTTAATGCGCCGATCGAAAGAAGCCCCAGCGCAAGCAGGGCCAGTAGCAGCCCCCAGAGCGTCCTGTTCCATCTGGGCGGTTCCTGGTCACCGGCCAGCTCTGTAGTTACCTGGGAAGATAATGTATAGGCAGCAGAGTTTATCGTGGTTGCCAGAAAAATGGAGCATAAAATCGTAAATGCCGGAATAAATATATATGATGCGCCCGGCAGAGTGTCGAGAATGGCCACAATGGTCACATGATTGGACCAGTTGGATTCTTTCAGGATGGCATAGACATCGAGGCCCCCGGAAGTTTGCAGGTGGATGGAATATCCGCCCCAAACGGCAAAAAAGACCCAGCACCCCAGACTTCCCCAGATCAACTCGCCCAACACGACCTGACGGATGGTTCGGCCCCTCGATATGCGCGCAACGAAAAGTCCCATCAAGGGGGCATAGGCGACCCACCAGGCCCAGTAGATGACTGTCCAGGTTTCAGGAAAACCACCGTTTGAAATAGGATCTGTCCAGAGGCTCAGTCTAAAATACTCGCTGAGCATCAGCCCAAGGCTGTTGCACCATGTATTCAGGATAAACGTTGTCGGCCCGATGACAAATACATAAAGCAGCAAGAAAAAAGCGATATAGGTATTGATGTCGGCAAGCTTTGAGATGCCTTTTTTAAGCCCGGCCCAAACTGTAATGGTGAACAGCGTCGTCCAGATGATCAAAACCGTCACCTGCAAGGCGAAGGTTTCAGCCAGCCCTGTCATTTTGGAAACCAGTGCCGTTCCAAGCGGCACTGCAAGGCCAAGACTTGTGGCGACACCGCCGATCATGGCGAAAATAACGATTATATCGATTAATTTTCCAAACAATCCATCAGCATGCTTGCCGATGATGCCACGACAGGCTGCGCTCAGGCGCAGGGCCGGCACCTTTTTAACATGGATGGCATAGGCAATTGGAAATGTTGGAAGGGCATAAATGGCCCACGGTGTTATCCCCCAGTGGAACTGCCCATACATGCCCGCCAGCTCACCTATGAGTCCCTTTTGTTTGTCCGGGTCCGCATGGAGCATGCTGGCATTCAGGTAGTAAACTGGCTCGATAAATGCCCAGTAGACAATGGCAATCCCGATACCGGCACAAAATATCATGGCCACCCAGGAATAGGTTGAAAATTCAGGCTCGTCGTCGGGATCACCGAGTTTGATAGTGCCCCACCTCGAGGATGCAAGCCAGATAAGCACGATAACGCAAAAAATGCCGAAAAGCAGAAACAGCCATTTGAAATTGTGTGTTATGCCGGCGAATAACACATCAACAACCGCTTTCCCCGATTCGGGGAAAATGGACAGCAACAGCCCGAGTACGCCTGTGATAACAATACCGGGCCACATCAGGACATGATCTACGCGTGCAGGCTTTTCTTCCATATTAAACTCCCTTCAGTCATGATTAACAATTTTAGATCGGTTAAATTTGGAATAGACCCGTTGCATATGGCCATAATTAATTTTGTTACTTAGCTGACTGTTAATAAGTGCCTGTGAAATAATGGTTTTCTAAAAGAAACCGGTATTATTGGGTTTGACGGATTCGCAGCGCTCAAAATAGTAACACTATATTCCATGCTAACAAAAGTCAGAAAATATTTGGCCTATTTTGACATCTATCTTTAAATGATATCTTGAGGACCGTGTACTAAATTTAGGATAAACAAATGGTATTAAGGGGAAATGATTCTCACGAAATAACAGGACAAAAGCGTTTTATCCCTATACGCCATATCCATGACTTGAAATTTAATTTGAAAAACCTATAATATATCTCTTATTTAGTTAGAAATAGACATAATATATCTAATGAATATTTTCCGAAGCTCATAGTGGAGCGTTCATTAATTTGTTTTTTAAAACAGGCGTTTGCACAATCGGATTTCATGATTCAGTAAGATTGATGGAGATCATTCAGAAAGTTATATTAGCAAACATCGGGATTCCTGACACCTTCCAGACCTGCGCAGCCTTAATGGCGAAGAGGGGAACACTGATACCTGTAATGCTTAAAAGACGCATCTTCTAATATTTTAATTTAATAGTATGACCATTTTAATTTTTGCACTTTTGTGAGCTATTCAGCAGGGTGCAAGGCTCCTTCTGGAAATTTATTTATGGCGAAACAGGGCCGAGAGCTGCCCCCACCCACTAAAAACGACATCATTAGCCAGCTCGAGCACATGCTGGCCAGTCCGGATTTTCACGCCACGCCGCAGCAAACAGCCATATTAAAATATATTGTGAACCAGAACCTGGCCGGTAAAGCCCGTGAAATAAAAGATGAAGCCGTTGCGGCGAAGGTATTCGGCCGAGACGCGGACTACGACCGCAATATCGACCCTATCGTAAGCATACAGGCCGACATACTGCGGCGGGTATTGGAGCGTTATTACCGGGACGCCGGTAAAAACGACTCGGTTCGCATCGACATCCCCCCTGGCACCTACGTGCCAGTGTTCAAAAAGCGGAAGCTGAAGGGCCCTGAATCTGGGACTTGACACCCTCTTAATAATAAATTGGTATTATCGAAGACGATCGCGAGTCCGCTGCAAACTGCTTAAACTCAAACCTGATCTTGCGAACTCAAATAAATGCTGATCCGGTACTAAATCAAGTTCGAAGATATCCTTGAACGGGCCATCAAAGGACTTGATGCGATAGGTGTCGCGGGTTGGATAGATTTCGTAATCACATCTCAAAATTATACAGTTGATTCTCTTTTTAGATTTCGTGCCTGAACCACCAATTCCCTTTTATTGTGGATTTGTTACGCCTGTCTGCAAGATATTCCGTCCAAAAAAATTACAGATAATATAAACGGATCTAAACTCTGGTAGACTCCTATTAAGCTGTGATATCATTGCGCCAAACGAAGTCTTGACTCACTTTCCGATTCTGTCAATTTAAGTATAATTCAGGACAGATGATAAAAGCGCTGACATACGACTTCTGCCTTCTGTCATCTGCCTTCTGACCTCTGATTATTTGGAAAGAATGATGGCCTACTGCACCTTATGCCAACGGAAGTCGCCGGAGATATCCAAAGCCCTGGGACTCTGTCTTAACTGCATTCGCCGACGGCCAAAGGAGGCGCTGGAAATTGCCGCCGAAGTTCACCGCCAGAGCCGGCTGGAATTCGGACTGCCGCCTGCTCCCCCGGACGATCCGGAGGGTGTGCTCTGCCGGGTTTGCGCCAATTGCTGCCGCATACCTGAAAATGACATCGGATACTGCGGCTTGCGGCGCAATGAAAATGGCCATTTGGTGGGCGCCACTTCCACCAACGGCAAACTGTCCTGGTATCATGATCCCCTGCCGACCAATTGCGTGGCGGACCGGGTATGCGCCGGCGGTACCGGATGCGGCTTTCCCGACTATGCTTATCGACGCGGCCCCGAAACCGGCTATAAAAATCTGGCGGTTTTTTTCCAGGGCTGCTCATTAAACTGCCTGTTTTGCCAGAACTGGCATTTTCGCAACCAAACTTTGGCAGCGCCTTTTCAAACAGTTGAGGATTTGGTTGCAGATGTGGATGAACGGACCTCCTGTATTTGCTATTTCGGCGGCGATCCTGCTCCGCAGATGCCCTTTTCTTTGAAAGCGTCAAAGCTGGCGCGGCAAAAAGGCGCTGAGCGGATTTTGCGAATCTGCTGGGAAACCAATGGCTCCCTCAGTCCGAATCGGCTCGATCAGATGATGGAAATGGCACTGGAAACCGGCGGCTGTGTTAAGTTTGATCTTAAAGCCTGGGACCCGGTGCTGCACAGGGTGCTCACCGGTGTTTCCCAGCAGCCCACACTGGACAACTTTAGGCGCGCAGCTGAAAAAATCTCACAGCGGCCGGTTCCGCCGCTGCTGGTTGCCAGCACTCTGCTGATGCCGGGGTATATCGATCCGCAGGAGATTGCCGCAATTGCCGAGTTCATCACCGGGATCAACCCCGACATTCCCTTCAATCTGCTGGCCTTTCACCCTCAATTCCTAATGTCCGATTTGCCTATAACCTCAACAGCGCTGGCGACAGAATGTCTGCAGGCCGCCCGGGATGCCGGGTTAACCCGTGTGCGTCTTGGGAATGAGCATCTGCTGGTTTAGGCTTACAATATGAAATGCGAGAAATCCCTCTTAAGGGCTTGAAACTGATTGTCGGGTTTTATTTGCTGTTACGGGTTGCGGGTTTCGTGTTACGAGTTTAATAATTCTGAGCTGTCGACCCGAAACGCGGAACACGCAACTCGCAACGGTTTGAATATTTGCGGTGCACACATGGAGAATACGATATAAACAGGGAAAAATTAGTATGAGTAACCGACACATTCTGATAACCGGACTGCCGGGGTCGGGCAAGACAACCCTTTTTCGGCGGCTGGTGGATGAATTGCAGCACCTGAATCCGATCGGGTTCTACACAGCCGAAATCCGCAAGGGTAAATCCCGCCAGGGCTTTGGCCTTTGCAGTTTAGACGGCCGCACCGGCACACTGGCACATGTGGATTTGAACACCGGCTACCGGGTGGGAAAATATGGCGTGGATGTTAAGGGACTTGAGATTTTTCTGGATATGCTGCCATTTTCGACTTCGAAAACCAGTGTGGTGATGATCGATGAAATCGGTAAAATGGAATGTTTATCCGTGCGGTTTATCGACATCATTAAGGCCATATTAGCGTCAGACAAACACCTGGTGGCAACCATTGCACAGAAGGGCGGCGGCCTGATCGCGGAATTGAAGAGACGACCAGATGTACGGCTGTTTGAGCTGACGCGTCAGAATCAAGACCAAATTTTAACAGAAGTTTGTTCTTTTTTTCAGGGGCCAGATTAATCTCAACTAAATAAGGTTTTAGCCCTTTTTGCTCCTTGCTGCGCGCTACTTGTTTCTGGCTGACTTTCAGACAAAAGGCCAGCCGCCAGTAGCTGTGTCCGGAACCTGTGAACCCTGAACCCAGAACCTTACTTGAGCTTAAACACCTGCTCAAACCATTTCAGCGATTCGCTATCTGTAATTTGGAGTCGTTCGGCCACCGCCGGTGAAAAGATGGCAAAAGTTCCGGTGGCCCGGGCACAGCAAACATCGTCCGCGTTTAGAATGGTCCCCTCCATTAAGGCTTCGCGCCGGTCGATTTTTTTCAGTACACGACCCTCAACTTTCAGCGGGTTGCCGACAAACACCGGTTTGATAAAATCTATCGATATTGACTTGGTCATGGGGATCTGTTTGAGCAAATGGATCGTGGCCCAGCTCATGATTTCATCTAGAATCGTGCTCAGGACACCCCCATGGACCAGATTGTTCCAGCCGCACAGGTGTTGGGGAACGGTGACATTTGATGTGACGGTATTCTCATCAGCCCAAAAGGCCATTTGCAAACCGGAAGGATTGGTCTGGCTGCAACCAAAACAGTTATGATCACGATTGTTGGGCAGCTTTTTATAGGCGGTTTTTTGGGGATCCATTCAGATCAGGCTAATGGTAGATTTTTTTAAATAGTTTTTCCGCAAGTTCGTCATCCAAATTTTTTAGGATTTTATACTGATCCAGCGCAGCGGCTTTGTCTCCCTGCTGTAAATAGGCTTGCCCCATGGCAAAATGGGCGGGGGCAAAATCCGGATTAATCCGAATGACCTTTTGATAGGCCTGCATTTCGTCTCTGGCGTTGCCGAGTTCGCCATGTATAACACCCAGGTTGAATATGGCCTCCGGAAATTCAGGATGAATTTCAATGGCCTTTTGATAGGCCAGGACGGCCAACGCGTATTGGCCCTGTTTGGTATAGGTCACCCCTATATTATAATAAGCATTTTGTGCTTGTGGATTAATGATGACGACTCTCTCAAAGGCTTCGCGCCCTTCATTGTACCGGCCCATTTTGTTGTAAATAATGCCGAGATTAAAATAGGCAGCTTCGAATTTCGGATTTAATGTGACCACCTGCTGCAGGGATTCAATGGCCTCATTGTAGCGACCGATTTTGCTGTAGTAATTTCCCAGATGATAATGGGAAACCTCATTGGCCGGGTTTGTCTGAATGGCCTGCTTGTAGGCCGCGATGGCTTCTGTGTACGAATTTTTTCCGGCATAACAGTATCCGAGACCGTACCAGGCGGCGGTGCTGCCGGGATCATTTTCGGCGGCCAGTTTAAAATACTGCAAGGCCTGTTGTTCTTGCCCGTTTATCGAAAGGCTATACCCTTTGCGGCACAGTTCCGCCGCCAAGCGCGGTTTTTGTTTGCTGCGACCGAAAGTCCATTCTGACAGAGATTGCGCGGTTGTTTTAATTTTGAGGTCTTTGATCGATCTGCTCGACACAGCAAAATTAAGGTTCTGGCCCCTTAAAAATTGAAAACTGGCTACGCCCACCACCTTGCCTTGCATGTTGACCACCGGGCTGCCGCTTGAACCGGGGGATATGGGAGCCGACATCTGAAAGAAAGTTCCCAGACCGGGTATTTCACGCACCGAGGATATAATCCCGTCACTGACAGTTTGCTCCAGTCCCATCGGGCTGCCCACGACCACCACGCGCTGGGCCACGGGAGGCACCTCATCGCTCAGCTTTAACCAGCGAACTTTATCCTGGGGGATATCGACACTTACCTTAATCAAATCGGTGTCTTGGTTCTCGGCCACAATCGTTCTGATGCGATAGATGCCGCCATCAGCGGTTCTGATCTCCGCGCTGAATCTTCCGATAAGCACATGGTGGTTGGTTATTAAATGCCCGTATTTGTTTACAAAGAAACCAGTACCGATATTGGCGACATTGTTGTTCACATCATATGCGACTACCGTGGCCACTGCGGGCTGGATGGTCTTCACCAAATCGGTCAAATTGGCTGCTGCCACAGTGACCGTTGTCGTGGCTAGCAGCAAGACAGCGATCAAACATGTTTGTATTTTAGATCTCATTGGTTTTTCATTTATTTGGTGTATGCACAAAACTCAGCGGCAGGCAGCCATCGTTATCAGGTGTCACCCGATGGCCTGCAAGCCATCAGAAAGCCTTGATCTAGTGAAAACTTTTCCCTAAGTCGCAGCTGCCATACAAACCTTACGATTTCGTACTTCTGCGGGGATATCGATCGCCGCTAGTAAAATGCCCGTTTTCTTCGATAATTTTGCTCTTTAGACGAATTAAATGAGTTTAGAGAACAACAATAAGCATAAAATAATCAGATTAAAGCCCATATTGAATTATTTCTGCAAATTTCGCCAACAGTTTTGGTGAATCTTTACGGCTTGAACCTGGATTCAGTGCTATCGATTGCGACTGATAAATGTGCGAATATACCATATATGGTATTTTTTCTTGACATTTATCAATATATTGTGATAGAGTCATACCAGCATGTCAATGATTGTTGCTGGCCATTGGTAATAATCATTTGAGGGCAGGCAGGGCAAGATCCATTTTGGATCTTGCCCACATTGGTCATAGTGGATGGCGACTGGGCATCGTACATTTTATACGCGTTGAAATCAGGTTATACAATGTTTCACTATGGCCAAAATTAAAACTCCCCCGGGTAGTGTGAGGGCTGCTCGGGGGTTTTTTAATGCATCTCGATGGTGCCACAGCTCGCTGTTGAATCCTTTTGGTTTAGCCCCTCCCTTTATCGGCAATATTTTTCATTTCCCGCTGCGCATCAACACAATCGCAATGGCCGCCGATGGTTTCAATATAATACATACAACGATTTTGGACCGTCGATTTATCGGCAAATTTGCATCTCTTCTGGTCATGCCAGATTTCACCGGCACTGCAGCGCGACATGACCCCCGGCACGCAATAATTCGTCCTGACCAGTCGAAGATCGGGTTTATCCTCGTGCAGTAGACAATTCTTTTTTTCATGTGGTAAGCATTTTTTCATTATCTTTATCAACCCCGGCAGATTTCGTTTGAGCTATTGAACGGCATTCAATGCAACTGCTGCTTGCTTTTCGTATATCGTCACTAAATCGAATGGTTACGTTCGGACACCACCGTAGTCGGTAAGCGCCTTTTGCACCATATATCATCGATATCCCATCCAAATGATTGACCTGAATCAAAAGACGCTTTAAGACGCCAAACCGTTGACATCTGTGCATCGCATAAGATGCTGCGGTAGAATGATGCCGCACCCTAAACATTTGATATGAAATGATTAAAACGAATTCATTTGTCAGAAAATACAAATAGAGGGCAATCATAACCGGTTTTAGCATGCAGCAATATCATGACCGGCTATTGTGAAGAGACATTTGTGAAAGGGAAGTTACAGACGTTCAATCGATCCTTGCTTAGCTGCTCGGCAGCAGCCTGATCTATATCCCGGGCATGTTCATTCAGATATCTAAAATGGGGTGCAGCAGTTTAACTTTGGGTAATGTTAATGTGGATTGTATTTCAATCAAATCTTTAATCGTAAAACGTCGTCCGGCGCTCTTTTCCCATTTTCCTTTTTTTGTTGAGAATCCTTCTACGATCGGCGCCGCTTCTGCGATCGTACTGGATTCTTCTGTCGGGCAGATGCGCCGTTTTGGAAGCGTGTCGCCGTTCCGAACCGGAGCGGGTGCCGCCGTTATCGATATAAGCAATCAGGTTATCTACACCGCTCATGGGGCTATCTCTCAAACTCAATTTTTGATTAAGTTTATAATACCTTGAATTAACTATCATAAATACTAAAAAGGTATCTTGCAAGGCTAAAGTCTATTGGCGGTGCTATTTTTTTTGAATTGGATAGCCGGCCTTTTTCCAGGCGGCCCAGCCGCCTTTGAGGGCGTAAACCTTTGGGTAGCCATTTTCAATGAAATGACGCGCCGCCCGGGCACTGGTTCTTTCATTTTTTCAGGTACAATAAAATATGAGGGTCTTATCTTTGGTATATTTAGCTGTCCATTGGATCACAGCGTTGGGATCTTCACGCACCGCACGGGTTATTTTCGAGGTGCTCCGCCAATACGACTTTGCTGAGCGGACATCGATGAAAATTACAGCCGGGTCGTCAACCATCTGTTTGGCCGCGTGATTTGAAATTCGCGGCACCTCGATCGCAGCTGCCTGAACCGGCGACCCGTAAACGATGAAAAATGTCAATATGGAGGCTAAGATACTGATAATTTTGTTGAATTTATACATACTTTACCTATCTGCGCTGCTGTTAAGAGCCAAAAAAACAACTGGTTTCGCCAATCAATGTCGAACGGTATAAGTATAGGGCGCAAATTCAGGGGGGTCAACAGCAGCAAAGGAAAGATAATAAAGGCGGGTACCTCTACGCCAAATTAATGAGGTGACGTCCAACCGGTGTAGTCAAACAAACCACACGCCAAAAAAGTAGGGGCGGCTCACCATGAGCCGCCCCCTCCCTAAGGAATTATATCAAACAGCGTGCCCGCCTGCACACTGTTGTTTTAATTATCGGTATTATTTTATAAAACTTTACCTTGAATTTTTAGACAGCACCTCTTTTGAGATCCTGATCGGATGTCAATTCCGCATGGCTTCTATTTTGACATACTCTTTTTTTTCCTGGCAATACCACTGATGTGGCCCGATACTGCGGTATTCACCATCGGAAAGGGCAATTATTCGTTGGGCAAAAGCCAGGGCCTGCTGCTTGTCGGAAAACAGGTTTCGAAGGGTTCCGATGTGTTTGCCATACTCTACTACACAAATCATGATTGCTTCATCCTTTCGCCACTGGGGCTGTAACTTTCATCTCGCACATCCGATGCAGCCCCCGGGGTGAGCTAAGCCCCGGGGGCATATAAAGGAGGAGCGTCCCTCAGTATGTGACGCTTTGGGACGGATGCCGCAGGGTTTTATACTGCCTAAGCACCACTGCGAACTATCCAACGTATTATTCAACTTTCATGCCAATTAAATACGGCAATGCAATCTTCAAAAACCCCTGGCCTGCGGGCACCCAGGTCGGATACCAGATGGGTTGCAATGGAAACACCTTGTGTTCTGTCAAAATTTTGACCGCAAAGGCCGATGATTGTTTTCTTGACATTGAGACAGGACGAGGATATCAGGAAACGAAGCTGGAAAGATTGATACCATGGACCTTACCTTAAATTGGCTGGTAGAAGCATGGAAGGCATTTAGTATCTGGACCTCCGCCCAACCGACATTTGTGCAGGTAGCCCTCGGTATGGGCCTGTTTTATTTGGTATTACAGCTTTGGCGACTGTTTTACCGCGTTTCGTTTTACATCTTGTCCGGATTGTTCGCCGGTCGGGACCGGCCGCGTAAGAAAAAGGATCTCAAACCACCCAACCGGGCGAAAAAGCATGTCACCCTCGATGATGATACCCCTCCTTTTGTATTCAGATAAGGCCACCTGAAATAACCTGCTACAAGATCTCCTATCGCCGCCCTTTTCGATTAATGCGTCACCGCTGCCATTCGCATTTGGCTTGATTTTCCTAAGGCAAACATCCCCATCAAAGAAGACCCGCATGAACGTTAACCGGCAATTTCTGCCGCCAACCAGTGTCATTTAGCGTTCTGACTGCAGGCAGCAAGGCTGTAGCTGGCAGATTGACATTTTAGGGCAAAATAATTGACGATAATTGTCATTTTTAACCATTTTATTCTACCGGTATATATAATAAAATACTAATATAATTATATAATATGCAATAAGCAGTTTTGGCACAATTATTGTATTTATAATTGGAAAAATGAAAATAGTTTAAAACTTCCCAGATGTACGTGCATCTTCTTATTCGGGCTCTCACAACTATACTTGATGGAGTATGTTCCGGTTGGAATAACGGCATTTAGGGAAGTTTTAATTTTTTTACAGAACGGCAACCATTTCAGCGACCTTGGGGGGCAAATGATTTCAGCAGTGAACAGCACCATATCCGCTTTAAGAGCATTTGTTACGAAACTGGGGGTTACAGCCGACAACATTGCCAACGTCAACACAGATGGATTCAAGCGTAATCGCGCCTACTTGCATGAAGATGTCAATGGGGGCGTTCGGGTGAATATCAAAAAGGACGAAAGCCCGGGCCTGCGGTACGATGCTATTGAAAACGGGGAAAAAGTTGAAAAAGAGACCTCCAATGTCAACCTGGCGGAAGAGATTCCGGATTTAATGCTTACCAAACGCGCCTATCAGGCGAATTTAAAAACAATCGACACCCAGGAAGAGATGCTGGGCTCCTTGCTGGATATCGTCGGTTGAAAATGCCGCTTCTCAATAAACGGCATTTTGGGTTGAGTCCGTCCACCAATAACCCGTTTATGGGTAATCAAATACCAACAACTATAAGTTAATTTATAATTTTTATTTCCTTGCGCCTTTGCGACCCACGCCCGCCATCGCGAGCCGCTCAGGCGAGGCGGGCGGGATTGCGTGAGGCTTTTTTTTAGATTTATCTAGATTCGTTTCCAGATATTATCGTGCCATTTTCTGTATGACGATCCACCAATTTCTTTAATTCCTGAATGTGGTAATTTTCTTCACTAATAATTTTTTCAAGGAAATCAAGGGTTTCAGAATTGGAAATAAAAGGTTTTAACATTTTGTAGAATAAGACCTTGTCCTCTTCAAATTCAATCGCCAGCAAAAGTAAATCCGCCAGCCGCTCAATCTCACTGAAATCGGCTTCTTTGAGCGAAAAACTTTGTTTGCCCAGCACCTCACTGAGCAGGGATTTTCCCATCGCTTCGACCGCCGGGTCTTTGATCTGGGTACCGGTGCTATTCTTCAACTGCCGAAACCAGGCGGCATGGGCGACTTCCTCATCGATGAGCCAATCCAGTACCGAAACCAAAGCCGGGTTTGATATTTTAGACAGGGCATTTCGATAGATGCTTTCCGCATTTTTCTCAATTTGTATGGCCAAATCAATTATGTCGCTCATCAGAAACATCGTGGTGGACCATCTCCTCTGTTGTCTGCTTTTTAATTTGTGTGAAAAAACATTTGGTTAGGTCTGATGCACCCTGACGCCAAAAACTTAGTCGTCATCAGCAGCCCAAACCTTTCACCCATCGCTGCTTCTGCCTCACACGAACATTTTTTCAAATACCTGGGGTCATCTTATGCAGGGTTGCTTTTCCACTAATCGTATATTAAACAGCGGTGCATGACAACTTTCAAATCAACATCTGAGCATTCACTTAACAATCAGAAAAGGAGTGTCATCGATGTCTTTTAAAAAGCCGAAGCTTAAGTCACGATTTTTTATATCAGCGTTAGATGCTGCCAAATCAGCACTTCTACATGTAGAATCGCCTCAATCCCTTTCATCCTCCTATAAACTGGCATACCAGGATGATGACTTTATATTGCGAGATGAGTTACGTCCGGTGCGCTTACAGTTGGAATTGTTGAAGCCGGAGCTGATTTTGCAGGAAAACCATATCGAATCAACAGTGGTCATCTTCGGCAGTGCACGCACACTGGACCCGGAAACAGCTGAAGCCCAGTTGGTTTCCGCCGAAGCCGAGTACCGTAAAAATAAAAACGACGATGACCTCAAACAAAAACTTGAAAGCGCCCGGCGTGCTGCGGCCAACAGCAAATATTACGACGAGGCCCGCAAACTCGGCGGTCTGATCTCCAACAACACCGGCAAAGACAAGATGGTGGTCATCACCGGTGGCGGGCCTGGCATCATGGAGGCCGCCAACCGCGGCGCTCATGAGGCCGGTGTACCCAGCATCGGAATGAACATTGTGCTGCCTTTTGAACAGGCCCCCAACGCGTATATCACGCCTGAACTATGCTTTCAGTTTCATTATTTTGCGATCCGTAAAATGCATCTCCTTATGCGGGCCCGTGCCTTGGCGGTTTTTCCGGGAGGATTTGGAACCCTGGATGAGCTTTTTGAGACCATGACGTTGATCCAAACCCAAAAAGTCACCCCCATACCGGTTCTGCTTTTTGGCAGGGAATTTTGGGAGCGCGTCATCAATTTTGATGCCCTGGTGGAGGCCGGCACAATTTCTCCCAAGGATTTAGATCTTTTTCAATATGTTGAAACTGCAGAAGAAGCCTGGAAGATCATATCTCAGGTTAAACCGGCTTAGTTGAACCTGGAAGGGCGGGTTATGCCACCGGCGCAGTCCTCATTTTCCCTGAATTAGGCTGAGCGCATGCAGTGGATCCAGCCCTCATTGGCCATTCGGGTCAATTCGCCGCTGCCGGTATAAATAGTGGTTTTTGCCGGTATGGTGGAACCCAGGCGCTTCAAGCTGAAATGCATCAGTGACATGCTGCTGGGCCCCCAGATTTGTCCATAGCCTTTTTTTAGCAGGGTGCTGCCGCTAAACAGGGCATTGGCTTCTTTGATCCAATAGCAAACCGAGCCTTTCGTGTGGCCGGCTGTCAGCAAAACCCTTATCTTCGTCGCACCCAGCATGAGGGTATCGTTATCATTTAGAATCTGATCCGGCTCAATGTCGACATCTGTTTCTTTGAGATGCTGGTATTCAAATTCATGCAAACAAAAGGTTGAACCGAATTTTTGTTTGAGATCCGGCAGCGTCTGGACGTGCGATTGATGCGCATGGGTTACCAGCACGTATTTCAGTGGCAATGATCTGTCTGCCAGTATCTTAGCGACATCATCGATTGCTCCGGAAACATCAATGGTGGCCGCTTCGCTGCCGCTGATCAACAAATACTGATTTTGACCCGATGGTGATACAAATTGTTTAACTACCAGATCGCTTTTATTCTTAGCCATCAAACCTTTTCCCTTCGCCAGTTTATTTTGAGCATCTTTGCACCATTTTGACCACTTAACCCGAGCATCGGACCAAACCGAGAAGCATCAGTGTCGGCCAGGCTTAGTTGCCGTCGATCAGCGCAAAACCGATAGGCGGCTTAAATTGACCCCTAAATCGAAATGCTTACTGTATACCATATGAACGATTGAAGCAGCAATCAATTCTGGCTGCTGCTGAAACCGCATGACGCTGCTAATGTCCCCTATAAGGAGTTGCAAATGGATTATGAAAATTTTCTGATCAATACCTATTTCGGGCAACTGAACACTGAACCGTTTGATGGCTTCAAGGATTTTGAGGCCACTGAAACCACCCGTCATATCATTGATAAATTTCTTGAGGCGAGTTCGGAATACCCACCGTCGCTATTAGAAGAACAGGAAACAGTGCCGGCAGAATTGATGGAGAAATTAGGCCGCAATGATTTTTTCGGTCTTACCATTCCGCGGGAATTCGGCGGGGTCGGACTGAGTTTAAACCAGTATTTGCATGTTGTCGAGACACTGGCCAGTCATAACATGTCGCTGGGAATACTGGCGCTGGCACATCTCTCGATTGGGATCAAGGGCATCGTGCTGTTTGGCTCCGAAGAGCAAAAGCGTAAGTATTTAGCTCCGGCGGCCAGCGGGGATATGATCTTTTCTTATGCCTTGACCGAACCCCAGACAGGTTCGGACGCGGCAAACATCGAAACCGTCGCCACCCCATCAGAAGATGGCCGTCACTACATTCTAAACGGAACCAAGACCTACATTACCAATGCCAATTATGCAGGGGGATTAACCGTATTTGCACAGATGGATCCGGCTCGGCCCGGGTTCATGGGTGCCTTTATCGCCGAAACAACCTGGGATGGTGTCAAAATCGGTAAAGATATGCCCAAGATGGGACTCAAGGCCAGCTCCACCGCATCGATCCAATTTAAAGACGTAAAGGTTCCGCGTGAAAATCTATTGGGCCAGCCCGGTGATGGATTTAAAATTGCCATGGTCATCCTAAATTATGGACGAATGGCGCTGGGCGCTGCTTCGGCGGGTATGATGAAACAGTCGTTGCAGGATATGGCCGAGCGAGCCGCCAGTCGGACACAGTTTGGTGTTCCCATCAACCAGTTCGAGCTTATTCAGGAGAAAATGGTGAAAGCCAAAGTCCACGGACATGTCGCCTCTGCGATGACCGCCTTTACCGCCGGGATGCTGGAAGCCAACCCCACCGCCCTGGTGGCCATGGAAAGCTCACATTGTAAATTGTTTGGCACGACGCGCGCTTGGGACACAATATACGATGCTCTCCAGGTTGCTGGCGGCTCGGGATATCTGACCACACAGCCATATGAAAAACGTATGCGAGATTTTCGAGTGACCACCATTTTTGAAGGCACCACCGAGATTCATTCAATGTATCCGGCCATGTTTGTCTTGCGAACCTTAAGCAAACGCCTTCAAGGGGGAACTTCCGGAAGGCTGGCGCAATTGGGTACACTGCTTAAGGAGATGTTTCGCCGCAGCAACTGGCCGCTGGTCTTTTATGATAAACGCATGAATCGCGCTGCCCGTTTTGCCCGCTCTAGCGCCCGTCGTATTCGCTTGATGATCTTAACAGGATTCCTATTTTTCGGGCGCTCAATCATGCAAAAGCAATTTTTTTTGCGTCGGATGACCACTTTAAGCTTGTATCTTTATGGACTTATCACCCTTATGGCCAAAATCGAGACCGCTCGAAAATCCGGACAGGCGGTATCTGACGATCTTGATGTCCTGGCCTATTTTCTTGAAGAAGCCCGTCAGGCGCGTAAAGTGAATCGTCGATTGTTTTCCTCTCGCCAGGAACAGCTGCACCACAAAATTGCATCTGAGATTTTGCGTGATAGGGGGCAGGCGGATGAAACGCCGGATGAAATGGTTGGTGATTTTGAGGGTACGGGTGCTACCCAGGAAGCCCACTAAAAGGTTATTAGGTTGAGCCGGTTGGCCCATTTAGCCGGTCCAATAATCAAACGTCTTCGCTTTTTCACGGATTTAACGGGCAAAATCCGCCATTAAGAAAAATGTCGACGGGTTGGGCGTCTGATGCGTCAATAGAATCAGACAGAGACCGGAGCTTTTTAATTTACAGCAATCATTTGATGGTTATGTTAAATGTTATTGATTTGAATCCTATACCGAATGTGCATCAGCGAAGCTTGAAAAGGCTGAAGGGAGGCACTCATGGATCGGTTTAATCTGATAGCCTTAACCCTGGCAGCTCTGGGGCTTGCCGGGTTTATGATACCCAATGCCGGCGCCGACATTTATTCCTGGACGGATGAAAACGGTGTGCGGTATTTTACCAACCAGCAACCCCCTAAACATGCCGAACTCTTAATCAAATCCCCTGAAATTCCCTTTGATGAAGCGGCTCATGAAGAGCGTCTTGCAGAAGAGCGTTTAGCAGCAGCCAAGCAAGAACTGGCGGAAAGACAAGCGCAGTTATTGCAACAGCAGTTGGAGGCCGAGCGGCGAATTGCGGCTGCTGCAGCACGCGCTGAAGCGGCGGTGCGAGAAGCTGACGAGATTTTGCGGGAAGCTGAAGCCGCCGCCGATTATTACGATGATGATCGTTGGGGCAGTTACGGGTACGGGTATGGATACTATTATCCCTATTACCGCACTGGCCATAGAACCTATTCTTCAAGCTATAAGCGCCATAACCTGGGGCTGTATCGCAAGCATCACTACAAACACAGACGCCATCACAAATACGGGCACCATAAAAAACACAGCCGTCATGGCAGCAAATATGGGCACTATAAGAAGCATCGCCGGCATTCTTCCAAGTACGGGCACAGCAACAAACACCGGCGACATTACTCAAAACATAAGCATTATACCCGCCATCGATCAAAAGGACTCTACAACAATCGTCACTACCGCACCCATAGCGTCAGAAGACATCATTCCCTAACGCGCGGTCGATATACATCCCACCACTCGAGGGCGGCAGCCTTTCGAGGGCGGCATGGCCGCTTCTGATAGCATATATTTGATGATGTCGCTGGTACCGGGGGAGATGGAAGAGAGCAGCCTCGAAGCGGCTGTTACTTGGGTTGCAAAAAGTCCTCAATATTGATGATTTTATCGTCTGATTGCAGTGTGCCCTTCATTTGAGCCGCTGTCCCTCTGACCTTGGCTTTGCGTATTTGCTTGACGATGGACTGCAACTCGGCATTGTCTTCGATCAGCTGATCTATCTGAACATGCAATTTTTCCCAACTGGTTTCCAGATCTTCCGTGTCGAGTTCAAAGTCGCCCAAGGCACCAAGCAATTTGCCCAGATGAGCTAAAATGCCAAAGTGGGTGGTCCCCTGTAAATAATACGGGCAGTGGCACCACAAGCTCATACAGGCCAGATTTCTTTTCGTTCCCTCGGAATGGATGATGGAATGAATGGCGCTGGGCCCTTGGTAGGTTATTGATGTTACGCCCTTTTGCTGCAAGACCGAAGACAGGGTCTCGTTGGATGCAATTGCCGAAATGATTCTGTCTGTATGCAGCACATGGTCATACATGCTGCCCATGGTGATAACGGATTTAACCATGAGTTTTTCGCAAAGGCTGTAAAATTCCTCAACAAAGCCAAGCCACCGGAGGTTGGGCTCATCGGCCTGCAGAATCACCAGGTCGGGTTCATTTTGTGCTGTCTGTGCGGCATAAAAAACGCCTTCCGGCGGTGAGATACGCTTCATGACACCGTGCTCTATTTGCACCACCGGCCGCAATTCATCATAGCGATAAAAGGCATCGGGGTCCATGACGGCAAATGGTTTTGCTTTAAACGAACGAATGAGGTAAGCGGTCATGCCGCTCGAAATTTTGAGCGCATTACCCCAGCCGTCAAACCCGGCGATCAACAACGGGTTTTTCAAATCCGGCGTTTCCTGGATATGGATACCTTCTGATCGCATAGGTGCAATTTGACATTCGCCTTCGTAATTGTCAAGGTAATCACCAAATAAGAACAGAAGACAGAGGTCAGATGTCAGAGGTCAGAAAACTGACGAAAAACAGGAACATGAATCATCCATTCTGACTTCTGTTCTCTGTCCTCTGTCTTCTGGTGCGTAGCAAAGAAGGAGGCATCCAATTGAATTCAGAACTTCCCGAATGCATTGAGATTAATCCATCTGGCGATCCCGCAGCGGTGATTATCTGGCTGCACGGTCTGGGGGCCGACGGCCATGATTTTGAAGCCATTGTCCCTGAGCTGCGTCTACCCGACTCGCTTGCTGTGCGTTATGTCTTTCCGCATGCACCCTTGCGGGCAGTCACCATCAATGGCGGTTTGGTTATGCGGGCCTGGTTTGATCTCTTTGATGTGGAGCTGACTGCCGATTCCATCGACCGGGACCAATTCCGTCAATCGGCAGATATGGTCACCGCTTTAATTGAGAACGAACTGCGATCCGGAATGGCTGCTGAGCGAATCGTACTGGCCGGATTTTCACAGGGAGGCGCCATTGTGCTGCATACCGGCCTGCATTACCATAAACCGCTGGCGGGAATTCTGGCCATGTCCATGCACCTGCCCACAGTAGCACAGTCGGCCGCCGAATTCAGCTCAGCCGCAAAACAGGTGCCCATCATGATGGCCCATGGCCAGTCGGATCCGGTAATTCCGCTGGTAAAAGCCGTTGAAACCCGGCAGGCGCTTAACGACCTCGGATACACCGTCGACTGGCATGAATACCCCATACCCCACAGCGTGTGCGCCGAAGAAATCTCAGATATCCGCGCCTGGCTGATGAAGATACTTTCCTGAGCGTACCCTATTAAGTAATCTATCCGGATTCGATTCTTCGGCACTTCCGTTACTTGATTTAATAACTGAAAATGGAGGACTTATGAAATTCACTGAATTTAATAAAAGTATTATCCCTTTCCGGCAAAGGGATGCCAAGAAGGTTGGAAAAGAATGTTACTATGTTGACATGATCGTGTGGCTTAACGGAGACCAGATTGAGCTGGGAGATAATATCGGGTTTAATTATGGGTGCTACGTCAATGGTTTTGGGGGATTGATTATCGAAGAAGGCAGCCGATTCGGCCCAATGACCATGATACACACCGCTAACCACATGATCGATAATGTTGACGCGGGTATCGACGGTCAGGGCTGGATCAAAAAACCCGTTCATATTGAAAAGGATGTGGGGGTGACCATGGGCGTAATCATTCTCCCAGGAGTGCGCATTGGAGAAGGGAGTTTAATCGGTGCCGGCAGCGTCGTTACCAAAGACATACCGCCATACAGCATTGCGGTAGGCAATCCGTGTAAAGTCATTAAATCAAGGAAGTAAACCATTCCAGCTGAGAGGATCCGGCTTTGATTTCACAGCCGTCGAGCTTTCATTTAAATGTATCTTTGCTCATTGCAGAATGAAACGGTTTCTTCGCACAACTCTAAATACATGTCTACTATAACTCCAATATTGGCCTCAACTGTGAAATTTAAACGGTGAGCACCGACATTTTCCCGTATGACTGCCATTCCTGGATTCCGCAACCGTTCTGTCAATCCTGATACGGTATTAATAACAAGACCTAAGTTATGTGTCTCCAAAAAGCGCTTAAGTGCCTCATGGGGGAAACTGATGACTGGCAAGCCACAGGCTATGTACTCAAATAGCTTGTTCGGTAAAGCCGTATTCATATGCACCCTGTTGAGCGTATCGTTGAACCCAGCCCAGCCGAAATCATACTGCGCGATCTCATTTAAAAGCTTATCCGGTGGGAGACTTGGATGATAGAAGATGTTTGGTACGGTATCTGATAGCGTCTGATAGTCTAAATTTTCGCGTGATGGATATATATGCACTTCAAGCCCCTCTGCTGCGAGTGCTTGAAAGATGGAGCGCATATCATAGTGGCCTCCATTGCTGCTAATAAAGCCTTCGTAAACAATACGAATCGGCCGGTCAGAAAAGTTTTGTTTTATCTGTGGCAGAATTTTAGGAATGAAACGTTCTGGGATAAAATTTTCATAGACGTGTGCAATCTTAGGAAGACGATAGCCCTTCTGCCTCGCTATATGAAGGATAAAATCCGAAACGGCAATTATGGCATCACTGCGTTCGATGGCCCGCCGTTCCTCTTTGCGCCAATTCAAAACGTCGATCTTTTTATTCAGACCATCCTCATAGGCTGTATTACGAGCGCTCATTAGATCGTGGATGTCGTGCACAATCGGTATTTTTCCACCAAACAGATCGATACACAAATTCGTTAACGTATCAGGTGCATTGTGAGAATGGATAAGATTGACATCATGTGTATCGACAAGTTTGCGCAGCTCGGCTGCCGGATTGTCACCGAGTGGAAACCAGGCTCCAAAACATTCGTCACCATGTCCGTAAAGCTCGGTAAGCGTTTTACCCGAATATGCGAACGAAAGGCGAATATCCGAATGGATCTTGCAAAGTCCTTCGGCATATTTAAGAGCACGAACGCATGGTTGAGGTTGAACAAAGAGTATGTGCATGGTCTCAAATGGATGTGTTTTTTTTTGAATGTGAGATGGCACAAGGACGCTCTGCATATCTCTGAAATTGCAGATGCCCCAGCCTTTTATTTCCGCTTTTTGATCACTTTACAGGGATTGCCTACTGCTACTGTCCACGGCGGTATATCCTTGGCAACCACGCTTCCTGCACCGACGATAGCCCCGTCTCCGATTGTAACGCCCGGTAAAATCATCACTGCCGCTCCAACCCAGACCCATTTTCCAATCGTAACAGGTTGCTTGGTCCATCCTTGTTGCTGCAGAGGTTTGCTTGGGTCGGTCTCATGATTGGCGGTGTGAATCATCGAATAAGGGCCGATCATCGAATAGTCATCAATGAAGAATCCGCCATAGGCGTTGACGTAGACGCCATAGTTGAAACCCACGAAGTCACCTAATTCTGCGAACTCACCATTTAACCAAATTATTAAATCAAGATAATAGCATTCTTTGCCAACCCGTTTGGCATCATTGGGACGAAAAGGAATAACGCTTTTGCTTTGGGCAGTGATCATCATGGCAATCTCCTACTTGTAGACGTGTTACTGTATAAAGATGACTTGATATCTATGATCTATGATTTTGCAAATTGTCGATATGCAAATTTGAAAAGATAGCACGTCAACCGGTAAAATGGCAGATGGGAAACGGGCTCAACCCTTTTGATTTAGTCATTTGCGGATTGCCAGACATATTCCATCATATTCGGGCGAATGGTGAGGTAAATACGAAAAGAGCGAGACCGAGCGCCAATCCGCCTGCTCGACAATTGCGCGATTAAACCCGTCGGCACCTTTGAATGCCACATTATCGACGACCAGCAAGCCGCCTTTTCGAATACAATTGCGGAAATGCGGCAGCGCACGCAGATAATCTTCCTTTTCAATATCCATAAATATCAGATCGAAAAAGGTGTCCAGGGTCGCCAGCTCCTGCAGCGCATCGCAAACGCGCAGCTCGATACGATGCTGCAACCCGGCTTTTTTGAAATTATTGAGCGCTTTTTCAGCCATGGCCTCATCCTGCTCCAGGGTGACCACCCGACCGGCGACATCATCGCAGGCATTGGCCAGAAAAATGGTCGAATACCCGGTGGCCGTGCCCAATTCCAGGATACGTTTGGCCCCGCACACATGGGCCAAAATGAATAGCAATTCCCCAACCACAGGGCCGACGATGGGTATGGCATCACGCTGGGCTTCCGCTTCGAGCTCCAGCAATAACTTATCTCTTTTTGGAACAAACTGCGAAAAATACGCATCGGGATTATCAACAATGGCGGACATGGTACCTCCTCGGTATTCGACTTGGGCCGTCGCTAACTTGGCAGTGGGTTTCTGATCAGCGCAGGGCACCTAGAACAAGCTTCTTTGGTCGCGCTGAACCTCATCCAAATGATCGATATACAGTTCAACCTGTCTTTTAAGCCCAGTAATACGATCTGTGTTGGCCAGTTTCCAGCGATAAAGATCATTTTTCAGCTGACGACTTTCCTGCGCCAGCGCTTCCATCACTTGAACCTTGGCCGGGTCCCATAGCAGATGCGCTTCATTGGCGGCCAGATCGATTTTGTTAAATTGCCAGTTGCAGTAAAGATCCCACCATTTTGAAGAATTGGCGCCGTTGGTTTTCGCACCTTCGAAATAAAAATACGTCCATTCCAGTTGAAGCAGGGGAATATGAAGGTCTCGGGCGATATCCCGTAGCACCTGTCGGCCGACAACCGTGTGGTTATCAAAGACGATCCAGTAAGGGAATTTTGGATCCGGCGCTTGACCCTCGGTGAGGTCTGGCAATTGACCGGTTGCCGTTAAATAGGCAGCGGCTTGCATAACGGCTTTGTCATGCGGTAGACCGGCGTTTTTAAAGCGCGTGGCATTGTCGAGTAGTGTTTTTTCAGTGTCGGTTGTTTGCTGCCAGCCGATCCATTGCCAGAAATCGTCGGGGCGCTGAATTGCCGAAGCTACGATCTTGATGGCTTTGTCGTCGTCGGTTAGGGTGTATACCGTATCGTCACCCTGTGAAAGGGCAAAAGCCAGGTATCCCAGACCGGTGGCATCACGCGCTTTGGCGGCGCGGGTTACCTGGATCAAGGCTGCCACTTTGCTGTGAAATTTTTTATTGAAGATAAGCTCGGTCCCCAGCGGCCAACACTCTTCAAAAGTAATAATCGCCGCTTGGGAGCGATACCAATTCCGATCCTGCGATCCAAGGGATTCAAGAAAGGCGCTGGTGGTAAAGACCAGTTCGACATTGCCCCGTCTGACGGCTTTTTGCAATAATGAACGATATCGTTTTTCGGTTCTTGATCGGCTGGCTTTCATTGCGACAGCGGTATGGGTTGGGTTCAACCATGGCTATCACAATCTGAAAGATATATCAAAGAGATGTTTGCGATCGGGGCATCAAATGTGCAGATTTAAATGATCAGTTTGGGATGAGCAGTTTTTTTTGCTAAGTCACCAACAAGTTCACGGTTTACGTTCTTTTCGGATGATTGCACGATTCGATCGTTTGGCTAATTTCCGCCACGAAAACCAGGCGCTTCAGGTGCAAAGACGGCAATTTCATTTTCCTCTTCGATGATAATGGTGGTCCATTGTTTGCTGGAATACCACACGCCCAGTTGCTGGCCTTTGTGGTCTAATATCCTGGAACCAGAAGGCGGATACCCGTAGATGATGTCCATTTCACGAACCCAGTTTCTGAGAATAGGCACGGTCGCTTCAACAGGACTCCACAAACCCTTGCGCAATTTGAACTGGCTGTCAATGGCAATGATGGCGTAAGGAACAGAGCCCCAGCCGCTGACATAGTACTTATGATTCGGTAAAATCTGGGGTGTTTGAAATACCTTGGTAATTTCTTTGCTGCGCTCCAATTTGCCGTATTTTAATTTAATTCCTCCCGGCAATTCCAAATCGATCGCCGCGCAAAGCATGGGCAAAAGAACGCCGATGGCGATGAGGATAATGGTCTTTGTGCGAAATGTTAAGGTAGCTGCAAGCATTGTTCAGTTCCTTTTCGTTAGTACAGTCAAATCGAGTGCGATCCACTTTGATCGGACAGTCTGAGATTCTGTAGCCGGCTTCCGTCTGGACGTCTAAAAGCAGCGCATAATTTATTTGAACCCATATCGATTTTTGTGTAATCCCTATACTAACACGCTATATCTGCATGTCAATTTATTGGGTCAGTTAAAAAACCATAAGGATTTTTAACACATGAATTACCTGGCGCATCTTTATCTGGCAAAAGATTCTGTCGAGTTGATGATCGGAAGCATCCTGGGAGACTTTGTCAAAGGAACTCTAAAAGATCAATACCCAAATAAGATCAAACAGGGCATTGAGCTTCATCGTAAAATAGACACCTATACCGATGCTCATGCGATGACACGGGCCTGCCGGCAGCTTTACAGCCCGAAGCGGCGTCGCTTCGCCGGTATCATCGTCGACCTGTGTTACGATCATTTTTTATACCGGCACTGGTCAACATATGCGGATACGGCTCTGGACTCCTTTATTCTAAACGCATATGATATTTTGAAAAAAAATCAATCGATGCTGCCCGAACGCCTGCAGGCCATGATCCCTTTTATGATACGCGATGATTGGCTGGGTTCCTATCGAGATTTAAAAGGTGTTGAACAAGCGTTGGGGCGGCTGTCCAAGCGAGTGACCAACGGTGATAGACTACCGGGGGCAATTGATGAAATAAAAGTTCATTACCGTCAGTTGGAGGCCAATTTTCTAATCTTTTTCCCCGACCTCATCAGTTTTGTTAATGATATCAAAAGCACCAACGACTAACCCACCGATAAAACGATTCCCGTTTGCCATAACATGTAGGCGTTTGGATCTGCCGCAGGCGAACTGAGCGTTCATGCAGCGACTCAATCAAGAAGGCGCTGCCATTCATCATGCACTTAATCTCAGAGTCCGCTCAGCTTTCCAATGGCAATGTCGGCCATGAGCCTGTGACCGGCCTCATTGGGGTGCAGGCCGTCATCCAAAAAGTATTTTTCGAAGGGACTGCCGGCGCTATCAAGAAAGGGGTGGTAGAAATCCAGGCAGGTGACATCGTTTTGTTCGGCTGCCAGCGCCAGGGCGCTGACGAGTGTTTCTAAATGTGCCGTAAATTGCTGGTAGCCGCCTTCAGGCCCGGCGAAATCCTGACCCTGCGCCTTTTCAGCGATGATAGGAAGTGGCAGGCCCACCAGTGGAGTGATGTCATGGTGTTCGGCCTGGCATGTCATCGTAAATATATGGGCCCGAACCAATTTGAGGTCCAGGTCCCACCACAGGTCATTGGTGCCGCCCATGATAAGAACCGCATCCGGGTGATGTCGAACCACATCAGGGTAAAAGCGGCTCAAAAGTCCACCGGTGGTATCACCGCCGACACCGCTGTTGATAACTTTTATATTCAAGCGGTTCGCAACCTGTGACGGCCAGGTTGCCGCGCGGTCCAGGTCAGACCCTTCTGTCAGGCTGTCGCCGTGGCATATCAATATATTAATCATTTGTGCAATTTTGAAATAAAATCTTTAATCTGCTGCAGCAGCGGTTTTCGGATTCGAACTCTCAAATACAGGTTCCCTGTCTGGCCACCGCCTTTGCCGTCCTCTCCCATGCCTGTCAATCGGATTTGCTGATTGGATTTGGTGCCCGGTGGTATTTTGACCACCAGCTTCTTGTCTTTCTTGCGTAAATGGTAGGCATATGGTCCGCCGTGCTGGGCCAGTTCAGGATCCAGCCATATCGTATCGTGGATATCGGTGCCGTTTTCCGGAAATTCAATCCCGCTAAACTGCTTTAATAAAAACCGGGCGAGCTTGCCAAGACCGACTTGAGAGCGAAGTCCGGAGGGGTCCGATTTGCCGCTCTGACGGGGCCCTGTAAATATAAAGCTGTTTGCAAAGAAGCCGGGTTTGCGAAATTCATATTTCCGGTAGCCTTGGCCATAAAATTCTTTGAAAATTTCATCGAACCCTCTTAATCCGAAAGCCCGGGCCATTTGTTCCAATACCTGGTTGATGTCTGAGCCGCTGAAGATATCCTGTTCGGAGTAATTCTGTCTGAACTGGCTGTACGCCGATGAGCCGAATTGTTGCCGCAGGGTATCATATTTGCGCCGCTTGGCGGCGTCCGACAAAACGGCATAAGCCTCATTGACACTTTTCATTTTTTCGGCGGCCTCTGGATTTTTTTCGTTTCGATCCGGATGGTATTGAAAAGCAAGCTTGCGGTAGGCATCTTTGATCTGTTTGGCGCTGGCGTTCTGATTTATGCCCAAAATCTGATAATAGTCGTGTTGTGACATGCGTCCTTTTCGTCTTTCAATCTGAAAAACTGCAAAACCAGTTGCTTTAAAGACCGTATCAACCGTTTTGAGTTAACTTCGATTCATAGCGCCTGGCATCGCGGCAGCCGTCTTTATATCCCAACTTACAGGCTGTCGTGGCATTTTGGTGGGCTTTTTGCAGATCGCCTTTATTGAAAAAAACCCGGCCGCGCATATAGTGCGCCCAGCCGTTATCGGGCTTTAACTCAATGGATTTATCGAGGTAGGAAAGGCTTTCATCAAATTTATTGCGGCGCATAAACAGCCAGCCAAGGTTATCATATGCAGGGCTGTAGCGCGGGTTGATATCCACCACTCGATTCAAATCCGTTATGGCGTTTTCATACTGCTCCATTCGAATGTAGGTTCGGGCCCGCCAGAAATAGGCTTCATAAATATCAGGGTTGCTCTTTATGGCCAGGCTTAGTTTCTCCAGCGCTTCTTTGAGCCGATTGGCTTTATAGTAATCATAGCCCTTGCGCAGGTGTTTGCGCGCCTGGCGCGCTTCTGTGCTTTGGGATTGCCGTTCTTTTTGAATCTGGCCCCATATGGACTTGCCGTATTCGGTAACATCGTCTACCAGTTCGGAGACCATCTCCAGTGGTTGATTCAAAGCCCCCCGATTGATGTTCAGCGAAAAATAAATACCGGTGGCAATCAATACACACAACACCAGCACAAAAACACCAATGGCCAGATAATCTTTGCGCCCCTTTTCCTGCGGCCTTGAAGACAGTACCGGCGACATTTCATATTTTGGTCGCTGCCTGGGGGGCTTCCTACCGGCCGGCTTGCTGGACGCTTTACTGATCGCTTCAACCCGCCCGGTCTCGTGCTCAATGGTCAAGATCGATCCGCACTGGTGGCATGTTGTCTGTGTTTCTGGCGGGGTGGTATCGTTTTCCGGAATATTGCCGGCGGTTTCACAAACCGGACATACGTACTTCATTTGCATCTCCCTTTTAGGTTGGCCGGTTGCCTGTTTAGCCGGTTGAGCCGGTTATACGATAAAGCAAAGGCTTTTGGCCAGGAGACTGGGACGTTAGGAAATTTGAAAGCTGGCAGGCGTGGAGGCCAGAAAGCTCGGAAGCTTTGCAGCCCTGCGGCATCCCGGCTTCGCAGTTTTCCAACTGGACTTCTTCAAATGAAATAATGCGTCAACCTGTTAACGGGCAAACGGGTTAATCGGCCAACTGACTTAACTTATATCTCAATTTAATATAATACCTATCGGATCTCCTGTCTTTATTCAACCTTCTCTGTGGTTCTTGAGTGTAGAAATCATGAAGCGTTATGCTTTTCTTTTACCAAATAAATGGCGGGGAGGCTGATAAGCGTCACCAGGCCTTTGACGATAATATTGGCAGAAAAAATAGACCAGACCACCGCATGCGGTAGTGTAAACCCAAATGCCAACCAGCAAAAAATGAGCGTGTCAATGGGGATGCTAATTGCATTGCTGGTTAACACCCGCGCCCACTGGTATTTTCGTGTGATACGGGTGACCCAGAAATGGTACACTTCGGTGTCAATCAATTCGGCAATGACTTCTGCTGTAATACTGGCGATGACGATTCGCCACACCGGTCCCAGAATGATCCCGAACTCTTTGCCCAATCCCCAGGCAGGGTCCTGCGGTAACCAGGCAGCAAACTGAAAGAAGGCCACCATAAACAGATTTATGCCTGCCGCCAAAACAATAACGGTGCGGGCAATTTTTTTGCCAAGCTGTTTATGGACCAGGTCGCGAATGGTAAATGTCAGGGGGTAGATGAATGTCCCGGCATCGATACTAAAGCCCGCCAACCGGGCAATTTTTAGACTGCCGATATCTGACAGCAGCTGAGCGGCGATATATACAGAAATGATCACCACCGCCGATGTGGCGACGGGGTTATCAGAACCTGATTTTGATATTTTGCTATCCATATAAATTTTATGCCAATTTCAGCTAGTCGCCTCAGGTGGAATAGTTGCCTTCAGCAAACTGGGAGATTACCAGCCAGGCTTTAGCGTCGAATTTAAGGCTTTTATCCTTAAGCAAAATCATGGCCTCATCGGGTGAGACAAGCAGGATGTCAATCAATTCCGAAGCGGTATTGGCCGCAGTTGACGGCGCGCCATCGCATTCCACATACACCATCGCCACGGATTCATCAGTCATTCCGGCGGAAGAATAAATCGGCGGGCTGGCCTTGATGAATCGACTGACGGTTAGGCCGGTTTCCTCTTTTAGTTCGCGGCGTGTGGCCTGCTCAATGGATTCACCCTGATCAACCAGACCGGCCGGAAAGCCGTATTCAACATCATTTAACGGCACCCGATACTCCCGCAGGACGACCATTTTTTTTTCGCTCACGTGATAGGGCACTATGACGACTGCATCCGGTTGTCCGAAACTGCCGCTGATGCATTTGGGCTCTTTTTGGCGGGTCACAATTTGCCAAAATTTTTCAAGCCCGGTTTTAGCGACATAATTGACATCAAACAAATTTAACCAACGTCCGGCGGTCAGTTTGCGTGAGCCTTTAATTTTCAATTTCATTTGTCAAAAGCCCTTCAATGGTAAACAGGCTGGTTGCAGCCTACCGGTGCCCTGTTTTTAAATTTTTGGCTTCAAAGCGGCTTCATAATACCTGAATTTTGCACGAGTCCTCCAGAGGCGGACAAGTCTGCGGCTTTTATCTGCAAGGCATTTAAGGGTGAAGTTGTAGTATACTACTTCGAGCCCTTAATAATCCGCCTGAGGCGGACCGATGTAAGTCTCCGGCTTGCCGCGTTGTCTCCAGGGTGAAAACTAATGAGATAAAATGATTTTCATCCTTAGTACCAGATTGGTATTTAGGATGGCTTCTATAGTTTGGCTAGCAACCTTTCATTTAACATATTCTTAACCTCTCATTAATTTTCATGCAAGGTTTAGGTATTAACTTAAATGCATACCTCTGTCAAAGTTCGGTATCGGTGTTGTCCATAGCCTGAATGATTGTCCAACGTACTGATTAAATATCAATTATGGGTGTATCCGAGACTAAAGTTATGGAAAAAAATGCCGATATTAAAGGTAGTGTATTTTTGTGCAAAATAGCATGAAAATAGATGATACAGATCAGGCCGGTGGCAGGGGGGGCGGATGATTTTAAAATAGTTACCATTGGTCACGCGATTTTTTTCATTAATCCCAAAAAATGATAGGGTATAGGTAATTGTGCAATTGCGGATCTATATTATAGAGGGGAAAAATGACCAGCTCAGATGATTCCAATAATATTGGTGGTATAAAATCAGATGCTTTTGAAAAGCGTTCCGGTCAAGACCGGCGCACCCATCAGTTCCCAAAACTTAAATATCTGCTATTTGCCGGCAAACGGGCCAACGTCCGCCGCAAGGAAGATCTGCACCATACCTTCTATTTTGATCGCTACAGTTCAAGCCTTTTTGCGGCCATTGTGGCCATCCTGCTGTTGAGCGTCCTCGACGCCCTACTGACGTTGCATTTGATCAGCAAAGGATCAACCGAACTCAATCCGGTCATGTCCTATTTCCTCCAATACGGCCCTTTTGTATTCATGGGGGCTAAGTATTTTCTGACCTGTTTCGGTGTTGTGATTCTACTGTTATTTCGGAATGTTCTGCGGAAAAGATCGATTACCCACGCCCAGAACCTTTTCTCATATATCATCGCGACCTTCACCACTGTGATTGTGTGGGAATTGTATTTGATATTTTTTGTGGTGTCGTAGTAGCCTCACCCAAACCCGCCCGCCTCGCCTTGCGGTCTCGCATGGCGGGCGTGGGACGCAAAGTCGCAAAGATTATTAAAAAAATGTAAATAAATGAATCCATGTTAAGGTGAGATTTTATATAATAGTTACCTTTTCAGGTTTGCTGTATTGACTTTTGGGCGATAGCGACTATTATATTCCGAAATTAAGCTATGAGGAGCATTGAATGCCAATCTACGAATATCAATGTAAGGCCTGCTGTCATTGTTTTGAAGCACTGATGATGTCTTCCAAAGATCCTGACCCTGAATGTCCTGAATGTCAATGCGGCGATGTTGAGAAGCTAATGTCAGCAGGGTGTATCAGAGCCCAGGGCATCGCCTCCGGCTCGGGCGGGTTCAATGCGCCGGCCTGCAAGCCTTCCGGCTGAGGAATTTAATTCGTCTTTCCTCAGTTTGAGGAAACTATATTGTTCAAACGCCCTTCGCCAGTTATTGTCTTTAGACGCAAAGGCCTTCTGCCTATCAAACAGTGTTCGATCCAATCAAAATCAAGCCCTAAACGTTTGTTGTCAGACTCCAGCGAAGATGTATGATATCGATATGGATATCCGATTAAACAACTGCCTGAGGTCATACCGTGAATTAGTGGCCCAAGTGGACCGCATGTTGGACGGTGTGCGCAGTCGATATCCCACAGATATCTTCTGCCGTAAGGGGTGTGACTGCGGTTGCCGTAATTTATCGATTTTTCCCGTCGAAGCCCTATCGGTTTTCATCGCCCTCCAGGAGCTGCCCGCAAATACCGCTGCTGCCATCCGACAACGGGCGCAAGCGGATACTTTTTGGAATTGCCCTTTGCTCAAAGAGAGGGCCTGCGGGTTGTACCCATTTCGGCCGATCATCTGCCGAACCCATGGATTTCCATTGCAGACAATTTACAACGGGCAGCCGTCAATCGGGTATTGCCGTCACAATTTTAAAGATAAGTCAGGCGTTCCGCAGGACGCCATCACCGATCTGGACCGAATCAACTGCTCGCTAAGAGCCATCAACACGGCTTTTATAAGGCGGGTGAATGTGCAGTTGCCTGTGCGTTTGTCCATTGCCGCAGCGGTTTTATTAGACCGCCTGCCATCTTAATGTTTTAAAAACCGAAAGAGCCACCTCCATGGTCCATGCTCTGCTGGTGCAGCTCCCGGTGCCGCGTTTAAACTACGGTGTCCATACCGGCAATATTCCTTTGGGTGCCGCCTGTCTCAAACAGGCCGCCCGGCGTGTGCCCGGGGCACAGGTTGATATCTTGCCTGAAAGTATCGCCGCCTATGTCGGCGATGCGGCTTTGCTGGAAATTCTGCTTGAACGCAAGCCGGATGTCATTGGTTTTACGGTATACTGCTGGAATCTGGAGCGGTCTCTGTATTTCGCCCAGAAACTAAAGCAATTAACTGCGTCAAGAATTGTCTTTGGTGGTCCTGAAATCACCCCGGACAACCCGGCAGTCATTTCAGATGCAGTTGATTTCTATGTTTATGGTGAAGGCGAAACCATCTTCGCTAAACTTCTTGAGGATCCGTCAACCTGGAAAGCCGGCAGCGCGCAGGAGCCGGCCGGAGCGCTTTTTGAGGCAAGCCCGAGCCCTTATTTGCTGAATCTTTTAGAGCCGGAAATTGAGAATGTGATGCTGCTGGAAACCCAACGGGGATGCCCGTACCGCTGCGGCTACTGTTACTATAACAAATCACATAAAGGGGTGTCTTTTGCCGATGAGACCCATTTGCTGCAAGGGGTCCAATGGGCGCTTGATCATGGGGTTAAAGAGCTATATCTGCTGGACCCTTCCCTGAACGTCCACCCCGGACTTAAAGAGCTCTTAGCCAAAATCAGTCGAATAAACCGCAAACGGGATCTTGAAATCATCAGCGAAATTCGCGCTGAAAGCATTGATGCCGAGTTGGCGGATTTGTTTGCCGCCGCAGGCTTTTCCTGGTTTGAAATCGGCTTGCAAAGCACCAACCCCCGGGCGCTGAAGATCATGAACCGGCCCACTCGCCTGGAACAATTTGCTAATGGTGCCCAGATGTTAAAACAGCGCGGTATCGTGCCGGCCATTGATCTGATTGTAGGGCTGCCAGGTGACGATTTGCAGGGCGTTAGCCGTTCGATTGAGTTTGTGGCTGAACATCATCTGGCTGATGATATTCAGGTCTTTCCGCTGTCGGTTTTACCGGGAACTGATTTTCGACGCAACAGCACCGTGCTGGGGCTGCGCTATAATCCTAAACCACCGTATACCTTGATGGAAAGTAACTCATTTCCTGCTGAAGATCTTTTACTGGCCATCGATCATGCCGAGGTGCGTTTTGATGTCGTTTTGTACCCTATGCCAGATTTGGATGTTTCCTGGAAGTCCGGGGCGGAAGGGTCGCAAACGCATCCAAATGATATTGCCGTTAAGATTGCAAATGAGCCGTTTATCAACAAGCTTCAGCTGCACTCTAAGCGACCGCTTTCTGAATTGACCGCACTGGCAAAACGACTAACCCAGCCCTATCAGGTTTTCATCCAGCCGACGCTGTCGTCATTAGCGTATATCAAATCAGCTGTGGGTGTTCTAACCGAAATCAATCCGTTCACGCCTTTTGAGATGATCTTCATGGAGCCCCCGAGCATGCCCCAGAGCCTATCGATCCTGTCAGCTGTTAAATTGCAGCGGCCGCATTTTCTGGATCAGGATTTGCGCTACCTTTTTCCGGCGGCCGGTAACCGAGCGGTCCTATTTACCCTGGTGACGCAGGACGCGAACATCAGATTTAACCGTGATATGGAGCGCCAGGTTTTCTGGTGGCAGAAAAAGCGCTTTCCGGAACTAACGGACTTATCTGAGTTGTCTGATTTGGATGGCATTTTGGTCGATGTTTCCGCTGGGGATGAAGAAATTAAGGCCTGGCAGGATCGAATGGCCGGGCACGCTGAAGATCTTCCGTTTATCAGCTTTGCAAATGTGCGGCTTCAAAGACGCTGGTTGATGCTGACGATGCCGGATGATTACACGGTCAAAGCCCTCAACTGGATCTAATATGACTGAAAGCTATCTCAAAAATGCATCTAATCCGCCGGAGGCGGATCCTTGGACGTGATCTGCTGTTTTTGGGACAGCTTTTATTCAAATATACCCTGGGCAAGCTTTGCATGCACCTCATTATGATCTTCGGCCGCCGGTGGTGGTTGGACCACATGCAATATGGACAACTCGCTGGTTGCCTTGATTCCTCTTTTTAAACCCTTTGGGATGATGAGTAAATCACCTTCAGCGGCCGTCACACGGTCATCCCCAGCCACAACCTCGGCCTGCCCATCGAGGATATATAGTATCAGATCAACCTGGGGCGTATGCACGGGTATAAACTGATCTTTTTTGAAATACGCCAGCACAACCTTGATGTCGCTGCCGTGGTAGACAACGTTGGGCGCAAAATTTTGCTCACCAAAAGATTTTAGATCATTTGCATTTACCTTGACGATATCTGCCATTTGCCGCTCCTTTCAATCGGGGACGCTCAATGAATTACCAGCTTGACCAATTAGATGATCGCCACAAACCCGCATAAAATCAATATTAAGCCTAAGATACCGAAGGTAATCAGCATTTGTCTCTTAATGGAAAAGAAATCATCGTGCGAAACGTGAACAGATCGCTTTGCAGCATCGGCTATCAATTCCAATTCATTTCGATGCAGCCCCGTTACCTCCTGTAATGCAGCAAGTGTGTGTTGCGTTTTTGCGATGAATTGTTTTTCTTGCCGTAATGCATCGGCATGTTGCAGAGTGCGTCTGCGGATTTCTTTTAGAATCTTTGCTTCATATGGTCCACTCATTGTGCCTCCTTTCCCCAAATTTTAGCAATCCCAATTGGAGCATTCAATTGTGTGAGCCTGTTTTTGCCCTTGCTCCGCAGCCTCAGCTAGATTATACCAAAGTATATTGCTGGAAGTCGTTAATCTACTGTTAAACATAAGTGCTTATCTCTGATTAACAACCACCCCTTAAATCCGCTGGCAACGTTACATGCGCTCGGGTTTGAAAAGGAGAGATCTTTAGATCGGGTCGGCTATTATCTTATTGTTATTTGAAAGTTAACTTGATGGGATTGAGGCGTATCCGTAGACATCTTCAAAAAGAGCGGCAGTCTGCCATTCGGCGGTTCAGAAAACAGAAACGTTTAAATCTACTGGCACCCTCCGGCAGACACCAATTTATTATTGTGCTCGATCATTTAAAACCGTTTTTTAACATTGGTAAAATTTTTCGCAGTGCCGATGCTTTTGGAGCGGCCGAAGTGCATTTAATCGCAACCGATTTTTTCGATCCGGCACCGGCCAAAGGCTCCTTTAAATGGGTGCCGGCAAAATTCCATGCCGATTTTGCCAGTTGCTACGCTGAATTAGTGGCGTGTCAATATACGCTGTATGTCATGGAGGCCTCCCACGGCGAAGATCTTGCCGCGGCAAACCTGCCTAAAAAAAGTGCATTTATCTTCGGCAACGAAGAATTCGGGCCCCAAATTAACAAAGAGCTTTATCCTAACATCAAATCATTAAAGATTCATCAGGTGGGCAAGGTGGAAAGTTTGAATGTGAGCGTAGCGGCGTCTATTGTTATGTATGAATATAATCGTCAGCACGGAAGTGGCTTTTAAACCCTCATCTCTTGGCCGATGGCTGCGTTACAATTCGATCCAAAATACTCGCGTACTACCGTGTACGCTCCGTTTTTGAATCGAATCAAGCCTTGCCCTCGATCAATATCTAAAGGTTTAAAAGCCATTTCAACGTAACTAAAAAAACGGGCTGTTTCCGGCAGATGAACGACCGGAAAGGCCCGTTTAACTTTTTGATGTGAGCTGAATTACAGCTCGATCGATTCGCCGGGGTTCAGCACGGTTGCTTGGGCTGAGGTTTCTTCTTTTACCCGTGCGGCCCAGGCGTGGGGGTCTTGTTCGATGACATCAAAAGTGTCGTAATGAATCGGAACCACCTGCCGCGGTTCGATCAGCTTGACAGCACGAAGCGCATCATCAGGGCCCATGGTAAAGTTATCGCCGATCGGCAAAATCGCCAGATCGATGCCCTCTTCACCGATCAGCTTCATGTCATAAAATAGCCCGGTATCACAAGCGTGATAGATTTTTTTGTCGGCGATATACAGCAGAAAACCACAGGGGTTGCCGCCGTAGGATCCATCCGGCAGCGCAGATCCGTGCTGGGCAATCGTCAGCTTGACCCTGCCCCAGGGGTAATCGAAGCCGCCGCCAATGTGCTGCGGGTGCGTATTCTCGACTCCCTGTCCGATCAGCCAGTTTTGGATCTCATAATTGGAGATGACGGTGGCCTGGGTTCGTTTGGCAATGCTAATGGTGTCGCCCAGATGATCACCATGTCCATGAGATACCAGAATATAGTCGGTTTGAATCTCATCGGCCGTATTGGATGCTAATGGGTTGTCACTCAGAAATGGATCGATCAGCAGACGGGTTTGGTCGGTTTCGATGAGAAAGCAGGCATGACTGTACCAGGTAACTTTAATTGTCATTTCAGCCCTCCTTTCAATCAACGGTAATGCCTATAAGAATTTTTCGATTTTTGCCCCACTTCTAAGGCCTTGAATGTAAGTTACGGTCTCTGAATCCATTTTTTGCTGTTTGAGGTGCTCGGAAAGCCGCTCCTTGACCTCGGCATAGGCGACCTTTTGGGCAGGTTTTTTATCAACGACTTTGATCAGATGATACCCGAATCGGGTTTCAACAATGTCACTGGTCTCATTGGTTTTCAGGCTAAAGGCAGCCTCTTCAAAGGGTTTGACCATCTGACCACGCCTGAAATAGCCCAGATCACCGCCACTTGGTCCGCTGGGGCCTTCGGAATAGGTTTTGGCCAGGGTAGCAAAATCTTCGCCCTTTTTGGCTTTTTCACGCACCGATTCAATTTTTTTGCGGGCTTCATCCTTTTTCGTCTGAGGTGCATCGGCATCCACTTTGATGAGGATATGGCTGGCTTTGACTTGCTCGGGCTGTTGAAAGAGTTTTGGATTGTCATCGTAGTAGGATTTAACCTCTTCATCACCAATTTTTATCTTTGCCGCTACTTCCTTGTCGATCAGCTCTTGAATAGCCATGCCGCGTTCAATCTGTTTCTGTACGTCTGATTCAGTGAGTTCCATATCGGCCAGCAGTTTTTTAAATTCGTCTCCGCTGGGATAGCGTTGCTTGATTTTTTGTAATTGATCGGAAACTTCTTTGGGATCAACTTTGATGCCTTTTTTCTGGCTTTCCTGATAAAGCAATTCACGGTCGATAAGACTATTTAGCACTTCGTTTTTCATCGCTCCCATTTGAGCTTCAGGTACCTGTTGCCCGCTCCGGTTTGCGCGTTTGATGAAAAACCCCAATTCGCGATCAAAATCGTTTTTGCTGATGGCGACCCCGTTGACAGACGCCGCTTTATCTGCGGGTGCTTTTTTCTCGGCGGCCAAAGCTATCGCTGACACCAGAACAAACGCCAACAGCGTCAGGATATAAATAGCCGGCCGGATCTGGGAAGACTTCATTTAGTTATCTCCTTTGAAGGTGCCTAAGAAAAGGGACCCCGAAGAGCCCCTTCTTTTAAGAAAAATGTGATATTTTGCTAAAAAAATAAACTCTGAGATTTACAGGGCACAGTCTTTGTTATGTCCCTGCATTATGAATTAATCCTGGTATTATAAAACACTGCCTATAAATTTTCAACCATTGCGCACAGCTGAAGCCCAAAAGGGTGGAAATTTTTGCATTTATCGAATCATCAAAAGCGCATAACGGTTCATTTCCTGCGTAACATCCGTGCGCACCGCAATCGGAAATCCGAATTGCTTTACCGTTGAATACACATCAACGGCCATGGCCTCCGGAGAAGGGCGGGCGGCCCGGGGCTGCTTGCATTCCTCGCGGGTTGCTCTGCATTCTTTGCAGATTCCGCAGCTGTCCATAAACAGCATAAAAGCCCTTTCGAAACCGCCTAAAAACACTTCCCGTTCAAGCTTGGCCAATTGGTTGTTTACTTTCTTAGACCATGCATGGCGATCTTCCGGCTTATCGACTGTTTTTTCAAACCGAAAAATGATCGCATCGCTGTATTCATGAAAAAACCGCTCGCATTCGGAAACAGAAGGCACATTCGGTGGGCAACACGCATTATGGCCGTATTCGCCACAGCCATACATGCATTTCATACGAACCCATTGCGAAACAATTATTTTTTGCGGATCTATCCATTTATAATCGCTGTACCCCTTGGCACGAATTAGGTTGTCTAATTTTTTGCGGGCTGTTGCACTGCTTTTTGACTTGTCTGTCATGGTTGCTCCTCCTGAAATAGATTCTGATCGGCGAATGTGATCCTTTAACTGTTTCTGTTGCAACGGGCAAGACATAATTAAAGCCGTCCGGATCAGTTAGGCTGCATTCAACCAAACATCAAACCCAATCGAAAGATATTTATTACAATTTTGTTGGGCAAACACCTTATTTATTGCACTTCTGTCACATTTAATCCCTCTCCATCAACGGCGCATCGTTAGCTAACATTATAAAATCATATTAGATCATAACGAAAAGGCATCATTCTTCGATCTGGCATTGAATTTGCCATATTAACTTCAGACAGACCCATACGCGCTTACCAGAACTCACCCGGAACTAGAACTGAGGCTTGATGATGAATCCAAGACTAAAAAAAGATAAAGATCGTACAGTGCAACCCGGTACGGTTGACGCAACACGGTGCGATTATTGTCAACGACACCTGACTTCTGAATCAGAATGGATTCGCGGTGATCGGCACCTTATTTGCGAAGACTGCTACCGCAATTTTTTAAATCCCGGTCGGAACAGCCCCCAGTGGGAAATAGACTAGCCTAAAACCAGGATTTGCTTCCTCCTTTGATCTGATAATTGCCGTCTGGGCGTTTCTTTGCTAAATCCGTGTGCCCATTGATGTGACCGGTTAAACAGCAGCCGGTATGCCTTTCCTGTTACCTGCCTTGCTGATTTGATGTATCTCGGCAACATGACCATGTCCGACAATTCCGGAGTCCTGAAAACCCTGACAACAGAGATGACCGCCAAAAACTCATTGTATTGACCCGCCCCGTCATGTGTGAAATAATGGGCGCAAACGGGGTTAACATTTTGTTTTATCAACGCCTTAACCAGGAGGACGTGGCATGAAACCTCAGGACTACATTAATCTGGAGGATGAGCACGGCGCCCATAACTACAAGCCGTTGGATGTGGTCTTACAGCGCGGTGAAGGCATATGGGTCTGGGATGTTGAGGGCAATAAATATATGGATTGCCTGTCAGCTTATTCGGCGGTTAATCAGGGCCATTGCCATCCGAAAATCATGGGCACCATGATCGAACAATCACAGAACCTGACGCTTACCTCCAGGGCCTTTCGCAATGATCAACTGGGTCTGCTGTACAAAGAGCTTTGTGATTTAACCAATTCACACAAAGTATTACCGATGAACAGTGGTGCCGAGGCAGTGGAAACGGTTATTAAAGCGGTTCGCAAGTGGGGTTATCAGGTCAAAGGGGTTCCTGAGAATCAGGCAGAAATCATTGTGTGTGAAAATAATTTTCACGGGCGCACCATAACCATCGTGGGGTTTAGCACCGATCAGCCGTCTCGTGAAAATTTCGGCCCCTTTACGCCCGGTTTTAAAATTATTCCCTTTGGCGACAGCGGTGCTCTAGAAGCGGCCATAACGCCAAATACAGTGGCGTTTCTGACCGAGCCCATTCAAGGTGAAGCCGGGGTGATTATTCCGCCCGATGGTTTCCTACGCAAAGCCAGATCGATCTGCTCGCAACACAATGTTGTTCTGATCCTCGATGAAATCCAGACGGGCCTGGGGCGCACCGGAAAACTGTTGGCTGAAGAACATGAAGGCATTGAAGCCGATCTGACGCTGATCGGCAAAGCCCTCTCGGGTGGATTTTATCCCATATCGGCGGTGCTTTCCAACAAAGAGGTTATGGATGTATTGCGTCCCGGCGAGCACGGCAGCACTTTTGGCGGCAACCCATTGGCCTGCGCCATTGCGCGGATAGCGCTCAAGGTGTTGGTCGAAGAGGGGATGATCGAAAATGCTGCCAAGATGGGGGATTATTTTTTATCGAATCTTGCCGGCATTCAGGCACCCCACATCAAGACGGTACGCGGCAGGGGGCTTATGCTGGCTGTTGAAATGACCGACGATGCCGGTGGTGCCCGCCAGTATTGCGAGCAATTGATGGCCAAGGGCCTGTTGTGCAAAGAGACCCATGAAAACACGATTCGATTTGCCCCGCCGCTGGTGATCACGCAAGAAGAAATCGACTGGGCATTAGAACGCATCGAGGCTGTCCTGACCCAACCGAATTAAAAAAGGGAAACGGTTTCTGACACCAAGCGATTGAAGCGGCCATATCATTTTCCGCTAGGCGATATGATTTTCGTGGTGCCGGTGTCCCACTGGAAAATCCAACTAAAAAGTGACTAAAGTGAACTAAAGTTTGAAGTGCCTAAAGTTAAGGAATTCTGTCTTTTTCAGAAGATGGAGCTAAGCGACACCATAACTTTAGTCACTTTAGATCATTTTAGGCACTTGTTTATGTGAGCATTTTGAACCGAATTGACGAACACCTTAATATTCATAAAAACCGAGGTGAGATGCCGCATTAGCGGGGAAACACGGGCCTCGAGAAAAATATGAGGGTTAGGAAACCGGTTCATAGACTACAATAGAGGAATCCGCAAATAGCCTTCGGGTAAAAAAAGGTGGATTTGGGGGGCATTGTGCAGCCGCAGCCGCAGACGCGTTTTACATCTTCGATGCCGACATCATTGGTTAAAATAGCCATCTGTGCTTCGGCCTTCATAACCGCCGTCATACACTTTGTGAAATTTCTCTCATATTCGATGTTGCCGGATGTATTTTGTATTCGGCCTGGAATACCCAGGATCTCCTCAATGATAAAATAATGTGCCACTGTCAGATCCAGCTTCTTGATTTGTTCCGGGAAATTCCATTTCAATTCTGCTAAGGCTGCCGGTTTCAAGCTTACCGCATAGGCATTTTCCGCAAAAATAATCCCGAATGTCCATGGCTTGCCCACAATGACCTCGTTAATTTCGCCCGCATCTACCACCGGTTTAATCTTAAAATGATTTTCAAATTTTTTCATAATGGTGGTTTCATCAAAATTCTCCAGCCCCTTGATCAGTCGGTGGGTAGGCAATATGCGCAGATCATTTCCTTCGGTATTGGTTAACCACATCAGGTGATAATTATAGCCCTCATTGCCCGTATGGTCCGGGTTGGCCCTCATTTGCTGCTGCATATAAGCCAGAGAACCGGCATAGCGGTGGTGACCGTCAGCTAAAATGATGCGCTCGTTTTTTATGCGTTCCACAAATTTGGCGATAATGCGTTCATCCTGGATAATACCCATGGCATCGATGACGCCCTGGTAATCCTCGGCTTTACAAATCGGTTCCTGGATGCAGGCATCCATATACGACTCCAGTTCAAATGATTCATCGGTATACAGCCCATGTGTCGGACTGGCGTTCAATCGGGTTTCAGCCAGCAGCTCGAGTTGACCGTCCACGGCATCATTCATGGTATTTTCGTGTCTTAAAATGACGTTGTCCTGCCAGTCATGGATTCTGATCTTGCAGATAAATCCCTTGCGGCAATACGGTACCGGATCCGACGGTAATGAAAAATATTGGTAATAGACATAGATCCCCGGCACCCCATCCCGCATGATAATATTGTTGCGCTTCCATTCAGCTAAAGCAGCGGCCGCGTTTTTAGCCGGCTGTTCCCCCCGGGGAATCGACAAGTGAATGCTGTTTAACGGATTGTTGTAAAGCGCCATGCGTTGTTTTTCAGAAGCAACGTCAAACAGCGGTGAGGTGAGCTCACCGATATGTTTTAACAATGATGGGCGGTAACGCCACGCTCTGAATGGTTTAATTTCGGCCATGAGTTGACCAACTCCTGCTTGACGGTCTTTGTGATCGGTATCTGACGGTCAGCCATTATACGGTTGTCTGGCGCTACATTCAAGCAACAAAATCATCGGGTGTCAAGCAGCATGCGGTTTGAAAGGATATTAACCCGTTGGGCGACAGCGTTGCGGATTATGGGATTTGAATTCGATCAGGGGTAAATACTGAATAATAGAGTAAAGTGAAGTAAAATAGAGTAAAGATAAGTCAAATAGAGTAAAGTAAAGTCAAAAAGAAAGAAGCTATTCGGCCCCCTGCCTTTTAGCACGAAAAATGTTAAGGCGGTATTATGCGAGGTCTCGAAAGGCTTCTCTTAAGTCCATTACTGCTCTTCTTTGGACAAAAGAAAGTCTGCGGCGGTCAAATCCACTGCGGCGTTCGGTGCGTACCCTTCTTTCCGGACCCAAGTATATCCCACTGTTTTGTCGACGATCCAGACCGGATCGTGTCCCCCAATTGTCGTGAATATACTTGATTGCCGGGACAGCTTCACGCAACGGTTTCAGTATCGCGTCCATTTTCTCACCATCTGGCTAAGGTTCAGCCGATAAATTTTGACTTCCTTGCTTCTCTTGACTAGCCTAATAACTTGGAGGGAGTAATGCGTAATTGGGGTAGAACTGGCCTTTGTCCGCTGACTTTCCATATAGGACTATTTCGTGCGAATCAACCTTTTTTTGATTTATTTACTAAATTTAAATGCAGTTATTTAAATTATTCCTAAATAACTAAAATGTTCCTCTAAAACATAATTACAATTCATTGTTGGGTAGGGACGATTACCAATTTGCAAGTGGTGGATGGTAGGGCGTGAAGGGAAAAAACAATAGGGTCTATGCCTAATGCCGGGTGTTTTTTAATGGATTGGTAATTTTGAAAGTGCTGCAATTTCGGCCATCATGCGCTCAAGCAGCGCATTTGCGGCCTGAGTCGGCCCCGCATGGACCGCTTTGCCGAAATTGATGCGTACACGGGTTCGCCTGCTGTCGCGGATATACCGAATGCCAACCGGAATGAATGGCAGGTTCAGACGCGACTGCACAAATTTGATCATACCCGCCTGACCGGGCCCCATTCTTTCAGGGTAATAGGTGCCTTCCGGAAAGATGACGATACCTTCTCCTTTTTTAAGCAGGGCAATAGCGGATTGTAAAAAACGCCGGCTTTCGAGGGGGCGCTGACGGTTGAGGGGGATACCGCCCAAAGCGGTAAAAAACCAGCTGCCAAGTCTGTTTTGAAAAAGCTCATACTTGGCAATGTAGTAAAGCGGCAGGGGCGTTGCGATGGCCACCAGCGGAATATCTTCCCAGCGCTGATGTTTCACCAGCAAGATAAAGGCACTATTCCGCGGCAGGTGCTGAACGCCGTTAACCTCGAGGCGAAAAAAGGGCCACAGCAGGATCCAGGCGATGAACCGTATGAGCCGGTAAAACCCTTGTTTTTGTGCCGGCAGGTGAGGTGCCGAGGCGCGTTTTTGCTCCCCCGGCGACGGGCCCACGGCATCCGCCCCTTTCTTGCTGGTGGGTTTTTGACTGCTTTGCATCAATCCAGCACTTTGGCCAGCGCCTGGGCGCATTTAACCTTGGCAGCCTCCGGGCCTTCCAGGTGGAGGATCTTGTTTTCCAGGTCAATTTCAACCAATTGGCAACCGTGCTGTTCAACCGTGTTTTTGACAATTGTCAGCAGTTGGGCTTCATTTAATTCTGCGCTCATTCACGTTTTCCTCTATTTGCGTCAACGTTCGTCGGTTGGTCAAATGTTTCCCGAAGGCGCTGAATCTGCCGCATATGATAACCCAGATGCACGTTGGCCAGATCCAACATATCCACTACGCTCAGAGGTCCCGCTACCGGGTGGCTGAATAGCAGCGCTTCATAACGGTCAACTGGCACCTGTCTGAGAAAACGCTGGAGCTGCCGGCGTGTCTCAGCCCATTGATCAAGGAGTGTAGCTAAAGAGATCCGGCCATCGGGCGCCATGCTGGCGGCCGGTACATCGACCGCCACATCTGTTTCCAAAATTTCCAGAACCATTTCCAGCCTTTCGCGGGAGTAAGGCTGGGGCTCGGTGCCAGCTGGTGTTGGTGTTGATTCGGCCTGTTTCATGATCAGCTGCTCCACGATCACCAGGTGCTGAATCACCTCCACCACTGACCACCTGTCAGGGCCGGCCTTGTGTGTTAGATGGGCTGTGGGTATGGCATCCAGCTGCAGGAAAATCATTTGGCGTTGGTTTTCCAGGTCAGCAATCTTTTTTTCAATAACGCTATTCATGGCCTTTTCACCTCACCAACGCAACCCTCGGGCTGTTGCAGAAGGTAACATATAAATCCATTTTTGAATGTCAATTATTTTTACGCCGCTGACTGTCTGTGACCGCCAATCGATACCGCCACGATCAGACGCGGTCCCTCAGTTAAGGCGTTGTCTTTTTTCATTAATGGCCAGAGTGCTGATTATAGCGATTACCGACAGTGCGGCCGATAGCAGAAACACCACCTGATAACTGCCGGTTTTGTCAAACAGCACCCCTCCAACATAAGCCCAGAAACCGCCGCCCAGATGGTGGATCGTGGTAATAAACCCGGAAATCAGGCCCACATGCGTGAACCCGTAAAGCCGTCCTGTCAGGGTTGTGGTCAGCGGCGCGGTGATCAATAGGGTGAATCCGAAACCGGCGGCAAATATGAATAACACGGTGGGGCTGTGATATTTTAAAACCATCAGAAACAACACCAGCCGCAAAGCAAAGGTGAGGGCAATGGGAATTTTGTTGCCGATCAGATCCGAGGCCGGCCCGGCGATCAGAATACCCCCCATGCTCATGAGGCCAAACCAGGCCATCATGTTGGCAGCCGCGGTGGGGGAAACGCCATAATCGGTGACAAAAGGGATCAGGTGAGCGGCGACCAGAAAATCTCCACTGCCGCACACAAACATCATCGTCAAGAAAAGCCAGAATGAACGCGTTTTAGCCGCTTGGGGCAGGTTTAAGTCATCGGGCTGTGACGGCCGATCTTCCGGTTGTCGCGATGAACCACCCTCATCCGGCGCGTCAACCCCATAGGGTTTGAGGCCCATATCTTCCGGATCGCCTTTGATGACCGCAAAGGCCAGCAGGGTATTTCCGGCCAGAATAACAACACCCATCATGATGTATGACAGCCGCCAGCCATATGTTAAAACAAACCAATTGATCACCGGCACCAGCGCAAACTGGCCCAGACAATTGCCCGAAAGGGCCAGGCTGATCACCAGGCCTCGGCGCCGGGCAAACCACCTGCTCATCAAGGCCGCAATCAAAGGAACCGAGGCACCACCGGTGCCCACTGCCGTTAAAAGGCCGTAGAAAAGATAAAAATGCCACAGGCGATCAACCCAGGCGGTACTGATATAGCCTGCTGCCAGCAGAATGGTTGATATAAAGATGACCCAGCGGGGTCCATAGCGGTCATAAAGCTTGCCGGCCACACTCATGCTTAGGGCGAAAAACACCATATACAGAAAAAATGCCGATGAGATCGATGCGCGGTTCCAACCCAGCTCGGCAATCATGGGCTTGAACATGATTCCGAAGGAAAAACGGGCACCGGCCTGAAAAAAAAGGAGGAAAAAACCGGCGGCCAGCACATACCAGCCATAAAAGATACGCGAAGAGGCGCTATTTTTTTTAGATGGGGTCATGCGATTCGGTTCTGCTTTCATTCGCACTGCAGGCGGTGATCAGCATTCATATCCGGTAATCGGCAAATGCATATCAGATGCCGGCATAGAATAGCAAGCGCCGCACTTTTATCCGCCGGCATGATGATGGGCAGTAGATCGGAATTCCCGACCGGGTCTAAAACCTGCTGAAGGTCCATAATAAATGGATTGGCTTGCAACTGAATTGATCCATTCTTATATAATTATGGGTAGCTTTTAAAGGGGCTCAACGGGCTTAACGGGAAACGGGCAAACATAATGACTTGAACTTTATAGCAAATGATAAACGGGAGCGAAAAGAAATCCCACCAGACACGGAAAGTAAGTGATATGGAAAACTGGATTCCGTTTGCCGAAGGTGAATATATCGTCGATCAGGCCCTGATCATCACACCCGATGAGCGTGCGGTTGCCATTGAAAATGCGGTCATCGAAATTTTCACCACCGCCGGCGGCCAGCGCCATCTGAAAGGCAGCGGCCGGGTTCAAAATATCTTGCTGGTGGAGCTGCTCGAAGACACCGACGACCTGGACCTGATCCTTGATCTGGGAGACGCGTTTCAATACCGGCTCAAAAAACCCGAGCTCCAATCCGGCAAATTCTTTGCCCCGGATGCCAGATCATCGATTCAATTCAGACCCTCCCAGCCCTGGGAGCAAATTCCCCCCGCTGACTTTGAAAAACTAATGACGCGCATTGAGCTCATTAGCACCTAAAACAGCTGATTTTGATTAGTATCCGAGGATGAGCAAAGAACTGATTGGGAATATACGAAACCGGGGATCTTATGACATGATGCAGCTGCCGGCACATATACCATCTCCAAATATCTAAAACAGTGATTGAAATTGAAAACAAAAAAGGCCGGGAGTTTCCCCGGCCCTTTTTTTGTTGATGTTCTGCTGGGTCTTACAATTTGCGGCCTTCAAACAGGTGCAGCATCCGCTGGTCTCGGTTCCACAGAACCTGGCCTTTAAACATCCACCCGTTGCCGGTTTTATAAAAATAAATCCAGATGCGAGCGTCCGTGCTGCCGGCCGGCATCGAGCCGGGAGCAAATGTGATTGGTGAATTCATCTGATTTTGCTCGATCGTCCATGCGCCGCCGCCAAAGGTCCCGGTTCCGATCCGCGGATCAAAAATTTGCCCGGCGGTAATACCGTCAAATCGGATCTGGCCCTTGGTCGTACCATGGGTGGTATATTGCCATTTGCCGGTGATGATGCCTGGAATTTCGGGGTTGATGCTGGCAGTTGATGAGGTCATAAATGCGATGGACAAACATAGTGCCAGCCCCAAGATCGCGAGCGCTGCTTTTTTTCTCATCATTCCTCCGTTCTATTCTATTTTTCCGTTGCAGTTCAAATTCTGTCTGGTCAAATGCCGTTGCAGAGAGCAATTGCGATATCGGGTAGAGGATTAGACCTTATTTAGCAAAATCCAGTCCATTATTTGAATTTGCTATTAAATCATTTATTTTCAAACAGTTATGTTGTATGGCATTATTTTTTAAATGAGTTGGCCAGGCAGGACATGCCCATTTTTCCCTTTGAGAGGCAATTTAGACCCCTGGTAACACGAACACCGGCTGAGCATGCTTGGATTTCGCGACGGTGCCAAAAGAATAGATGCCTAAAGATGTGCGGAAGCACTAATATCCGCGTTCTGTGTCCACGATATTTACCAGGGGCTGGCCGTTTTGGCTGCGCCGATAGTTATCAATGATTTGCGGCGCCACTTCCCTGGAAAAGGTGATGCTGGAGATGTGGGGGGTCACCGCTATTTTCGGGTGATCCCAGAAAGGGTGGTCGGGCGGCAGAGGTTCGGTTGAAAAGACGTCCAGACAGGCTCCGGACAGCTGCCCGTCGTCCAGGGCGGCCAGCAGATCTTTTTCGACCAGGTGCGCCCCGCGGGCCACGTTGATTACATAGGCGCCGCCGGGCAGACGATCAAATGTGTTACGATTTAAAATGCCTTTTGTTGACGGTGTTAACGGCAACATGCAGATCAGGATGCGGGCCTGAGATAAAAATTCATCGAAGGCGTCCTCTCCGGCCAGACACGCGACCCCTGCAATGTTTTTGGGTGTCCGACTCCAGCCGCAGACTGGAAAACCCAGCGCGCTCAGTTTGTCGGCAGCATCTTGACCGAGCTGGCCCAGACCCATGATGCCGATGCGCGTCTGAGCCGCCAGCAGCGGTATGCGGGGCTGCCATTTTTTTTGGGATTGATCGGTCCGGTAGATATCAAACTGACGACAGTGATTGAGAACCGCTAAAACCGCATATTCGCTCATCGACTGGGCCATGGAATGGTCCACCACCCGGGTAATGGGCACCCCGGCGGGCAATTCTGGATCGGCCATGAGGTGGTCAACCCCGGCACCCAAAGAGGCAATGCACTTGAGATTCCTGTACTTTTTGAGCTCGCCGGGCGGGTGATTCCAGCTGAGGGCAAATTCAATTTCATCTGCGTTGCCCGTATCGGGCCAGATGCGAATGTCGATTTCCGGCGCCAACTGGCCGAGATGTTTCACCCAGGAGGTGACTTTGGTGTCCGGTGCGATGATCATTAGGGCCATATTTTGCACTCTCTTTTCTGCTATTCATGAACAGGGTTCAGCTGACAGCTTTCTAATTAATAGGGTTTCGGGTGTCAGTCTGTGGCCCGGAGGGTCGCCCTTCGTTCTTCAAGTCCCTGGGCTGAATAGGGCCCTATGAAAATTTTAGTTTTCGAGTTGACACATAGCGGCCTGACACCTGATCCGCCTTCGGCGGAAACAATGATACCATGTTTCTGTTCTTTAACGATCTGCCTCAGCTGTTTTTTAGCATCTCATCAAACCGATCCCTGCTTTGAACCAGCGCCTGGCGGTCTTCTGAAAATATTTCCAGCGTGGCCGTATCATCGTAGCCGCATTT